>CAZVTU010000055.1:0-4155 GCA_964630295.1 uncultured Candidatus Saccharibacteria bacterium | reverse complement strand
AATTTTTTTCTTTTTCTTTTTGTTGGAGGAAAGCCTAAAAATAAAAATTTATCCATCGGAAAGCCAGAAATTGAGGCTGCAGCAGTCAAAGCCGAGGGACCCGGAATAGGAGTAATCTTTACTTTGTCTCCAAATTGTTTAATTATTTCTTTAATTAATTTATTCCCAGGATCAGATATTGCTGGTGTTCCAGCATCAGAAACTAAAGCTAAATTTTTGTCTAATTTTAAAAGTTTTAGAATTTCTTCAATCTTTCTAAGTTGAGAATGTTGATGATAACTCCAGATAGGGGTCTTTATCTTGTAATTATCTAAGAGTTTTTTGGTTATTCTTGTATCTTCAGCTAAAATTAAATCAACTTCTTTTAATGTTTTAATGGCTCGAAGGCTAATATCCTTAAGATTACCTATGGGAGTAGAAACAATATAAAGAATGGCCATCCTATAATACCACCGCTTTTTCTTCTTTCTTTCTCTTTAAAAAGTCCTTTAAAAATTCGAATAGAATTCCCGCTAAAGGGACAGCTAAAATTGCTCCTAAGATTCCCAAAAGTTTAGCTCCCACCGATAAAGAAATTAAAACCAAAACGGGAGGTAGGCCAACAAATTTTTTAGTCAAGATCGGAGAAAGGATATTCCCTTCTATCTGTTGAATTAGGATAAAAGCAATTAAAACAAAAATGGCTTTTAACCAAGAATCTAAAGCGACAAATACAAAAGCAACGAGGCCGGCGAAAATTGGCCCAATAATGGGAATAAAATCTAAAATTCCAGCCAGAAGAGCTAAACTAAGAGAATAATTCACATTGAACAAATAAAGAGTGATAAAAACGGCTACTCCCACAAAAAGGGAAGTAAGTATCCTTGAACCAAACCAACCAGAAACTTTTCTCTGAGATTTTTCCCAAAGAAACAGAATAAAACTTTCGTATTTTTTAGGAGAAAGGAGACCAATTACTTTCTCTACCCCCTCTTCTTCTAATGAGAGAAAAAGAGCAATTGCTAAAATAAAAATTGTTGAACCAATCCCTCCAAAAATAATTGCTAAGGCATTTAAAATATCAGAAGAAGCTTTTTGAAGCATTATTCCAATCGCTTGGGTAAAACTCTCCATGCTTTCAAAAGCTTCAATCCCTAATTCCCGTAAAGGTGGGGCAATTTTTTCAAAATATTGAGGGAAAAGTTGGGAAAATTGTTGAATTTCTGAAACAAATATAGGGGCGGTCCAATAAATTACTAATCCTAAAATTCCAAAAAAAGCAACATAAACAAAAATTACTGCCAAAACTCTCGGAATTTTTATTTTTTTAAGGAAATTAATTGCTGGGTTAAATAAAACTGAGATAATTAAAGCAAAAATAAACCAAATTAAAATATCTCTTACTAAATAGACGATATAAAAAAATAAAAAAGCAACAGAAATTTTTAAAATTGTTCCCCAAGAAATGTCTAAAACTCTATCTTCATTCATAATTTCAGTAATTTTTTTAATTTTTCTTTATCTTTGAAGGGTCCGATTATTGCCAAGTTCAATTTCTTTGGCTGAAAGATATCTTTAGCTACTTTTAGAATATCATTTAGAGTAACTTTATCAATCTTTTTAAAAATTTCTTCGGGAGTCAAAATTCTCTTTTCTAAAAGTTCTTGGCCGGCATAAAAAGAAGCTTGAGCATCTGAAGTTTCTAAAAGTAAGATCATTTTTCCTTTGATATAATCTTTGGCTTTTTTAAGTTCGGATTGAGAGATTTTTCTTTGGCTGATTTTTTTGTATTCTTTTAAAATGGTTAAAATCGCTTTTTCTATTCGGCGATTATCGATACCAGCCTGAGTAACCAAATAACCAGTGTCGGGATTGGTCTCGACATTAGTCTTGATGTAATAGGCTATTCCTAATTTTTCTCTTATTTCCATAAACAAACGAGAACTCATCATCCCCCCTAAAATTACTCCTAAAATCTCTAAGGCATATCTTTTGGGGTGGAAAATATTAAAAGCTCTCACTCCTAAGGCAATATGAGTTTGATCAGTCTTTTTAGAAAAAAGTAACACTTCAGGTTTTTTTTGCTTTTCAATAACCGGTGACTTCGAAAGGGGTTTAGCAATTTTAATTTCCGAAAAATACTGTTTAATTTTTTCTTTCGATTGAGAAGAAGAAATATCTCCTGCTAAACAAATTATTGTATTTGAAGCTACATATTGAGTTTCCATATAATTCAGGATCTGCTCTCGGGTAATCTTACTCACACTCTCTTTGGTTCCAGCAACATCCCAGCCGGCTGGTTGATCACCGTAAAGTATCCTTTTCCAAAGTTCATTAATATAAATTGTAGGGGTATCTAAATACATATTTATCTCTTCTATTATTACTCCTCTTTCTTTCTCAATCTCTTTTTTGGGCAGCAGACTATTTAAATAAATATCAGAAACCCAATCTAAGGCTAATTCTAAATGGGATGATTCTACTTTAGCAAAATATCCAGTATATTCTTCACCCGTAAAGGCGTTATAAATTCCTCCAATTTTATCTAAAGTTTCAGAGACTAATAAGGGAGAGGGGCGTTTTTTTGTCCCCTTAAAATACATGTGTTCTAAAAAATGAGAAATTCCACTTATTTCTTTTTTCTCGTACTTAGAACCTGTTCCTACTAAAACTAAAACTGTTACAGCTAAGCTATTTCTTTGAGGAACAGTAATAATTCGTAAACCATTTGGAAGGGTTGTTTTTTTAAACATAATAATTTTCACTTTCTAATTTTTCCTTTAAAACTCTGACTAAATCTTTTATCTTTATTCTTTCTTGTTTCATGGTATCGCGATCCCTAATGGTTAAGTCATTTTGGTTTAAGCTTTCAAAATCGATAGTTAAACAAAAATTAGTCCCTACCTCATCTTGTCTTCGATACCTTCTACCAATTGAACCTAATTCATCGTACTGAGAAGAAAAATGAGGTTTTATTAATTTATAAACTTCTTTGGCCTTTTTCACTAACTCTGGTTTATTTCGAACTAAGGGTAATACCGCAACTTTAATTGGAGATATTGCTTTGTGTAATTTAAGTAAAATTTCAATTTCTTTGGTAGCTTCGGTAGTTTTTGTTCTACCACCTTTAATTTCTTGATAGGCATCAATAAAGAAAACCAAAAATGATCTATCAACCCCAGCTGAAGTCTCAATAATATAGGGGAAGTATTTCTCTTTTGTTTCCTCATCAAAATACCTAAGATCTTCTCCTGAATATTTGGAATGGTTGGATAGATCCCAATCTCCTCGATTATGAACTCCTTCAATTTCTTTCCAGCCAAAAGGAAATTTATATTCAATATCAACTGCTCTTTTAGCGTAGTGAGGTAAATCTTTCTTGGGAACTTCTTTTGCTCTTAAATTTGACTTTTTAATTCCTAAATTTAAATACCAATTAATTCTTTCTTTTAACCAAAATTCAAAATATTTTTCGGCTTCTTTGGGGTGACAAAACCATTGTAACTCCATCTGTTCAAATTCTCTGGTTCGATAAATAAAATTCCCTGGTGTAATTTCATTTCGAAAGGATTTGCCAATTTGGCAAATCCCGAAGGGAACTTTTTGGCGAGTTGTGTTTAGAACATTTAAAAAATTAATATAGATTCCCTGACAGGTTTCTGCTCTTAGATAGGTTGTCGAGGCCTCATCCTCAACTGGTCCTACATAAGTTTTCATCATTAAATTAAACTTCCTTGGTTTAGTTAACTCTCCTCCACATTCTGGACATTTTTTTTGTTTTAGTTCGTCTAACCTAAATCTTTTATGACACCCTTTGCACTCTACTAGTTCATCAGCAAAACCTGCAGTTAAATGACCAGAAGCCTGCCAAACTTTTGGACTCATTAAAACCGCAGAATCTAATCCAACAATGTTTTCTTTCAATTGAGTCATCTCCTTCCACCAAGCTCTTTTAATATTGTTTTTCATTTCTACTCCTAAGGGTCCGTAATCATAACAAGAACCAAAACCACCGTAAATTTCAGACGAAGGAAAAATAAAACCTCTCCTTTTACAAAGCGATGTAATTTTTTGCATTAAATCAGACATATTAAATTATTCTAACTAATTTTTTAAAAAATAAAAAGGGTTGGTTTTAATAAAAAATAACCCTTTTTATCTTTATCTAATTTATTT
>CAZVTU010000054.1:0-4393 GCA_964630295.1 uncultured Candidatus Saccharibacteria bacterium | reverse complement strand
TTACCACTACCCAAGATACTACGGGCCCAATTATTTCTAATGTAGTAAGTAATCCAACCTACGATAGCTGTACTATTACTTGGAGCACCGATGAGTTGTCTGATTCTAAAATAGATTGGGGATTGGATGCCAATTATGGAAATTCTACCTCTTCAGCAACTAGCACTATTGAGCATGTTATAATTATTACTGGCCTCACCCAACATACTACTTACTTTTTCAAAGTAACTTCTACAGATCGGTCGAATAATCAATCCTCCGACGATAATGGGGGCCAAGGATACACCTGTACAACTTTGACACCAGAGACGGTAATTACGGGTGGGGGGATAATGTATATTGATAATCCTCCAGAAATATCTGATATTAAATTTGAAAATATCACGGCTACTTCGGTGGAAATTCATTGGAGTACTAATGAGTCTTCTAATAGTATTGTCAGATATGGAGAGTCAATAAGTTATAATCTTCAGGTTAGTTTTCCTTCCGAGCAAGTTCTTTCTCATAAGGTATCTTTAACCGACCTTTTCCCGAACACCACTTACCACTTTAAAGTTATCTCAGCCGATTCAAATGGGAATCGAGCCGAATCAAGTGATCAAACCTTTACTACTCTAAAAAGAGGAGAAGTTCCAGAAGAGATTCCCAAAGAAGTGCCTTCTGAAGAGGTACCCGCTGAAGAGATTATTCCGGAGGAGGAAGAAATCACTCTTCCGACCGAAGAAAAAAGTGTAATTGAAACTATTAAAAAAGCTTCAAAAACGTTCATTGCCGAAGTTGTGAAAACTCTTCCCAAGAACCCCTTTCTTAAAGATATTCCTGAAGAAACTTTCCTCGGTTTAGTCTCGGAAATGGCACCAAAAATAGTTTCAGCGCCTGCCATTACTGGAGAATATCCTAAAGTTGAGGTGGGTCCGACCTGGGCAAAAATCACTTGGATTACTGATAAAAAATCAAATAGCTTGGTTGCTTATGCTACCGAAAAAGATTTTGATCCAACAAAAGAAGAGCCATACACAACCATAATTGGAAACCCAGACGAACAAGTCACAAATCATACAGTGGAAATTCCTAACCTTGAGCCGTCAACGGTTTATCGTTTTCAGGTTAGATCAAAACCACCAATTGGACCTGTTGCCAAAAGTGAAGACAAGGCTTTTAAAACTTCAACTCTTACTCTGGAAATTTCTGATATTAATTTTGAGAAAGTAACCGAAAGTGAAGTTAATATCTTTTGGAAAACAAATATTCCCTCTGCAACTAAAGTCGAATATACTAATCTAAAAACAGGAGAGAAAAGAGAAATAGAAGACCATTCTTTCCTAAGGGATCACATTATTAAATTGAGCAGTCTTGAATTAAATACAAATTATTCCTTAAAAATCAAGGCTACAGACGAAAAGGGTAACGAAGCGATTTCGCCTACCCTTACTTTCTCAACTGGTGAAGATATTTATCCTCCAAAAATTTCCCGAGTTAGAACATCGACTGCAATTTCTCCGAGAGGAGATAAAGTCCAAGTTATCATTACTTGGTTAACCGATGAGTTTTCAACTTCTCGGGTATTTTATGTACCGGGGGTGGCTTGGAAAGAGGAACTGGTCGTTTCTACTCCTCAAGATAAGACCTTAGTAAGAAAACATACTGTAGTTATTTCTACTTTAAAACCGGGAACAGTTTATAGATTTAGAGTTGAATCAGGAGATTCTGCGGGTAACGTAGCCATATCAAAAGATTTTACTCTTTTAACTCCTCAACAAAAGAAAACAATTATTCAAATCATTATTCAGAATTTTGAACAAACCTTCTCTTGGGTAAAGAGATTGGGATTCTAAAACTATGGCCCCAATTATTGAGACTAAAAATCTCTCAGTTATTTATAACTTAGGAAAAAGTAATGAGTTCGTAGCCATCGAGGATATTAATCTAAAAATCTATCCTGGTGAATATGTTATTTTTTATGGCCCTTCTGGATGTGGTAAATCAACTTTACTCTACTGTTTAGCTGGTTTAGAAACGCCCACTCGAGGACAAGTCTTTATTGGAGGAAGATCTTTATCGATTCTCTCTCCGAGCGAGATGGTAAACCTCCGGAGATTAAAGGTGGGAATGATTTTTCAAGCTTACAATCTAATTCCTACTCTAAAAGTGTTGGATAATGTTTTATTACCAAATATCTTTGGTGGTTTAATTCCTGGGGTAAGTATAAAAAAGGCAAAATCTTTACTTGAAAGATTTGGTATAGCTAATTTAGCTAATCGTTATCCAGGAGAACTTTCTGGTGGTCAACAACAGAGAGTGGCGATTGCTAGAGCTTTAGTCTATTGGCCGCCGATTTTACTTGCGGATGAACCAGTGGGAAACCTTGATTCTGTCTCAGCAAAAACTGTAATGGACACCCTGACAGAGCTTAATGAAAAAGATAATAAAACCATAATTTTAGTAACCCACGAACCTTTTTATCTTGATTACGCTCATCGAGTTTTCCATATGAAAGATGGCAGAGTTGTTCGAGAAGTAATCAATTCCCAAAAGAAACCAATTGCACCCGTCGAGGAAAGAATGATTCCAGTTGAAGAAGTAAAATTGGCAAAAAAGGCACTGTCTCGGGCGAAACCCTTGCTTAAACCAAAAGTCTTAGCTCAATATCTCTTAACTTCATTTGATGCGCCAATAATTAAAAGATTAGAAATAGCTATTGAGCAAAGGTTGTTAGGTAAGATTAACGAAGTTCAGTTTAAAGAGATGTTAGATAAACCATTCGAAGAGGGGGGTATCGGACTTTATCATCAGACAGCTGAAAGTTTTGCTCAAAAAATAGAGAGAGTACTTTCTGAAACAGAATTTTTAGAAAAAGAAATTATAGGAGTTAAAAGACCACTTACTGAAATTGATATTAAGGTACAACGGTTAAGAAAATATCTTTTAGATGGTTCAGAAATTACTTTGAAACGAGAAGAAGAGCTTAATAGATTAGATCATTTTATTAAACTAAGATTAGAAAACAGAATTGATAAAAAGAAATTTCAAAAATTTCTTGACTTACCTTTTGCTAAGGGAGGAGTTGGATTAAATAGAAGAACGGCAAGAAATTTTTCTAGAAAATTAGAAATAGCTTTAATTAGATAGTATGAGTTTTAAAAGTTTATTTATGCTAGCTTTAAGAACTTTTAGAACCAGGCCCACCAGGACTGCTTTGACTGTTTTAGCTATGGGGGTTGGAATCGGAGCAATTTTAATTTTTGTTTCTTTAGGGTATGGTCTTCAAAAGACAATGTTAGAACAGATTACAACTACTGAATCTCTACTTTCTCTTGATGTGACTACTCCCGATCCCGAAGCCTTTCCTTTAGATCAGAGAAAAATTTCAGAGATTTCTAAAATACCAAATGTTGAAGAAGTTAGCCCTTTAGCAATTTTACCAGGTCAAATTAGTTTAGGTTCTCTTACTTCAGATACTCTTTTTTATCTTTGTTTCCCTTCTTTTTTCAGATTAGGTGGTATTATAGCTGAAAATGGTAAACTTTTTGAAAAAGAAGACACACATGAAGCAGTTTTATCTTCGTCTCTTTTAAAATCTTTTAATATAGAAAATGAAAAAGCTCTTAAAAAAGAAGTAAAAATTACCTTATTTGTCACCAAAAAGGGTGAGACAGGGGAAGAAGAGTTAGAAATCTCTGAGAGAGAAAAACCTTATCGAATTTCAGGAATTATTAAAGATGAAACTACTAGTTTTGTTTATATTCCTATTGGCACCCTAAAAGATTTAGGGATTGAAGAATATTCCCAATTTAAAGTTAAGGTAACTGAATCTAAATTAATCGACGGAGTAAGAGAAAATCTTACCAATATGGGTTTTATAGTCTCTTCCCTTTCTGAAACTATTGAGGAAGCGAATAAAGTTTTTAGAGCGATTCAAATTATTTTAGGAACTTTTGGAATAATTGCTTTAATTGTCGCAGCAATTGGAATGGCAAATACGATGACGGTAACGCTTTTAGAAAGAACAAATGAAATAGGAATAATGAAAGCAATAGGGGCAAGTAATAAAGACATCGAAGGAATGTTTTTATTTGAATCGGTGATATTTGGATTTTTAGGAGGAGTGGCTGGAATCGGAATAAATTATTTAATTTCCGGAATTTTAAATGCCGGAATAAATATGATAGCTCGGGGATTGGGGGGTCAGGCAGTGAGTTTATTTTATACCCCTCTTTGGTTCATTATTTTTATTATTGTTTTTTCTATTTTAGTTGGTATTTTTTCTGGAATTTTCCCAGCTAGAAGAGCAGCCAAAATGAATCCTTTAGAAGCTTTAAGATATAAATAATCTCAATAAAATAAATTAGATAAAGATAAAAAGGGTTATTTTTTATTAAAACCAACCCTTTTT
>CAZVTU010000053.1:0-4421 GCA_964630295.1 uncultured Candidatus Saccharibacteria bacterium | reverse complement strand
ATGCATATTTCTGAAGAACATAAAAAAGAGGCTGAAGCTGCAAATATTAATGTGGTGATTGCTGGCCATATGTCTTCTGATTCTTTAGGAATGAATTTATTCTTAGATGAATTAGAAAAACAAGGAATTGAAATAATTCCTTGTTCGGGTTTTATAAGGATTTCTCGAAATAAGTAGGAATTTGAAGTAAACTTAAAATAATTACAGTCGCTAAGGGCGACTGTTTTTGTTAGAATAAAGTTAGAAATATGAGAACGGGAATTGCTACCGTACCATTAGACTACGGGAGGTGTCCAAGATGGCTTTTTGAAAGAATGAGGAGACTTGGCCGGGGTATCGCGTCGGTAATTGTTGAGGAGTTTGGGCCAGAAGAGTTTTTAAAGAGACTATCTGATCCTGTTTGGTTCCAAAGTTTAGGATGCGTTATGGGTTTTGATTGGAATTCTTCGGGTTTAACTGTTACTACCCTCGGAGCTTTAAAAGCAGGCCTTTTTGAAATACAAGATCAATTAGGGATTTACATTTGCGGTGGAAAAAGAAATTCCCGTGAGACACCAAAAGAAATCGAAGCTTACGGAATATCAAGGGGTTTTTCTTTTGCCCCAAAGCTTATTTATGCCTCAAAGATGGCAGCTAAGACCGATTCAGCTTTAGTTCAGGATAATTATCAAATTTATCAACACAATTTTTTGTTTACTAAATCTGGTAATTGGACAGTTGTCCAACAAGGAATGAACACAGAAAATCAAACTGCTAGGCGTTATCATTGGGTATCTTCGGGTCTTAAAGATTTTATTGAAGAACCACATTCTGGAATTATTTCCGGCGCCAAGGTAAAACCTCTAAATTTAACTGCCAAAGAAAGTAATGGAAACCGAGAAATTTCTATTGGTTTAGTAAAAGAAGAGCCAAGAAAGTTTTTAAAAGATTTAAATCTAATTCAAAAAAAGAAATCAAAAAATTTGACCTTAATGGAACTACCCAATAAAGAATTTTACTGGCATCCGGTTGTTGAAGAAAAATTTGATCTAAAGAGATTAGAAAAAACTATCTTTTTTGCTCACGAACAAAAACCCAAGAATTTCGAGGAACTTTTAGCTTTAAAAAATATTGGACCAAAAACAATTAGAGCTCTTTCTTTGGTTTCGGAATTAATCTATGGAGCAAAACCAAGTTATGAAGATCCGGCCAGATATTCTTTCGCTCATGGTGGTAAAGATGGTACTCCTTATTTTCCAAAACCCGAAGAGATTGATTTAACTATTTCTCTTTTAGAAAAAGGAATCAAAAGAAGTAGAGTCTCATTAAAAGAAAGGACCGAAGCCCAAAGAAGATTAAGAAATATTTTATGAAAAAGTATTCCTCGAAACAAGCTAAGAGAAAGAAATTAGCTTTTAGAACACCAAGCAGATTTATCTACCAAAAATATAATCAAGTTTTCAAATGGAAAAGAAAGAAAAGATAAACGACGAAAATAAAATTTATTCTTCGGTTCAAGTAATTGAAAATCCTAAGAATATTTTTTTATTTGAATTGGGATTTTTTATTTTAGCTCAGATTTTGGGAATATTTTCGGCTTTAAGAATCTCCGAAATTTTAAAATTAGAAAAAATTTCCCTAAAGCCAGTTTCTTTTTGGGATTTTATTATCGGTTTCACTTTCGCTACTTTGTTAATTTTACTTTTAATTCGTCTCTTAAAATTTAAAACGGGGAAAAGTTTTTTATTTCGTGGGCTTTTTGTTTTAGCTATTTCTTTTGGTAGTTTTTTATTTTTTAGCATTTGGATAGGAGATTTTTTAGCTTTGATTCTCCTTGCTATTTTAATTTTTCTTTGGCTTAAAAAACCAAATATTTTAATTCATGATTTTTTATTACTTTCAGGAATTGTTGGTATTGGCAGTATTTTTGGATTAAGATTAGAACCCCAAACAGTAATTTTATTTTTAGTTTTATTTTCTATTTACGACTTTATTGCGGTTTATAAAACGAAACATATGATAGAAATAGCGCGGGAGATGGTCGAAACTAAAGCAATTTTAGGATTAATTTTACCTTCAAGAACTTCCGATTTTAAAGTTTCTTTAAAAGAGGTTTCACCGGGCGGAAAGTTTTTAATTTTAGGTGGAGGAGACATTATTTTTCCTTTAATTCTTTGTGTTTCTATAGTATCTCAAGGAATTTTAAAATCATTAATAGTTGCTCTTTTTGCTGCCGTTGGTTTATTTTTTAGTTTTTGGTTCTTTATTTCTCAAAAAGTCAGAAAGCCAATCCCTGCCCTTCCTCCAGTCGCTTTATTTTCAATAATTGGATATCTAATTACTAGATTAATTTAATAAACGAAAGGCAGTTGAATTTTTATATGCTTTTTACCATATAGGTATTTCT
Organism: uncultured Candidatus Saccharibacteria bacterium; assembly: GCA_964630295.1. Classification (GTDB taxonomy): domain Bacteria; phylum Patescibacteriota; class Minisyncoccia; order Minisyncoccales; family RBG-13-42-11; genus CAZVTU01. The sequence goes on along the minus strand of CAZVTU010000053.1, from coordinate 2,035 downwards.
TAGTTTATATCCTAAATTGCGAAAATAGTTTCTTACTCCGACACCAGAGATTACAGAAATTTTATTTAAACTAAATTCTTCTTTAACAATTTTCTCTGCTATTTTTATTAATTTTTTCCCTAGTCCCCTATGTTGAGGAGAAGTTAGGGAGACCCGGTCTCCCCAAATTGATAGTTGTTGGCCGTAAGTATGGATTTCTCGGATTATTGCTTTATTTTTTGAAGTAATTCTCAAACGAAGTAAACTAAAAAGTTTTGTTCTGTTTTTATTTTCAAAGCTTAAAAATACCTCTTTCCCATCAGAAGCATTATAATCTTCCCGGAAAAGGTAGATTTTTTCATTTGGCTGATATTCTCCTTTAACTTCCCGACATCTAATACATTTACATTGCCATTTTTCTCTTTTCATTTTTTCAAGAATTATTTGTCTTAAGTTAGAAATCTTAGCAGCTCCAGCCACAACCAGGGGAGAGGGGATGTCGCGAGTGATTCTTTGAATTCTGACATAATAAGGAATTTCCTGTTTTATTTTTTTTAAAAGATTAATTAAGGTTTTTTCTGAGTAAGGTTTATATTTCCTTTTTAAATACCATTTATAAAGTGGTGCTTCTTTTAAGAGGGCACAGGGATAAATTTTCAAAAGATCTGGTTGAAAATCAGGGTTTTGAAATAATTCTTTAAACATTTTTTTATCTCGTCTAAAATTGGAACCCGGTAAATTGGGCATCATTTGGTATAAAACCTTAAATCCGGCATCTTTTAATAGTTTAGTTGCTAGAATTGTCTCTTTAATTCCATGACCTCGAAGATTTAATTTCAAAACATCGTCATAAATTGACTGGACTCCGAGCTCGACCATTGTTACCCCCAATTCTCTCAGCCATTTAATTTCTTTTTCATTTATAAAATCCGGTCTAGTTTCAATTGACAAACCAACAATTCGATGCCTTGCTCTTTCATTTAACTCTTGAGCCTCTCTTAAAGTTTTACTATTCTTTTGGTTACATGCCTCAAAACATCTTTTGATAAACCAGCGTTGATAATTTTTTGGATAATAACTCCAAGTCCCCCCAACTATTCTTAATTCAATTTTATCTGTCGGATGACCTTCTGATTCTAACATTTCGATTCTTTTTTTAACTTGTAAATAAGGATTATAATTTAATCTTTTAGCTCTTTCGACAGCCGGTTCGCCAGAAACGTAGCTTTTGGGAATGCCCTTTTCAATTGGACAATAAAGACATTTTCCTGGACAGGGATAGGGTTTAGTTAAAACTGAGATATTAACAATCCCTGATAAAGAACGAACTGGCCGAGTTTTAAGTAAATTTTCGATTTTTATTGATCTCTTTAACCTTTTATTTTTCACTAACTCATGATAAGTTTTTAATAGAGAAATATTACTTGGGCAAGGTATTTTATATTTTTTCGAAATTTTCCGCTTAAAAAAAGCTAAATCCTCCGAATTTTTTATTCGGCTCTCCATTAATTTTTTTATTATTTTTTCCTCAATTTTCATGGAAAAGGATTACGTTAACTATTTAATTCGAAAAACTAAAGAAGATTATAACTTACTAGCCGAAGATTACGCAAGAACAAGGGTTTTTATTCCAGAAGACATTAGAGAATTAGCGGATTTTACATTGCCTGGGGAAAAAGTTTTAGATTTGGGGTGTGCTAACGGTAGATTGTTTGAAATTTTAAATGATAAAAATGTAGACTATTATGGAATCGATGTTTCTGAGAATTTGATTAAGATTGCAAAAAGAAATTATCCCCAGGGTAAATTTCAAGTTAGCGATGCCCTAAATTTACCTTTCCCCAATAATTTCTTTGATAAGGTCTATTCGATATCCGTATTACATAATATTCCGTCAAAAGATTTTCAACTTCAATATTTAAGAGAGACAAAAAGAGTTTTAAAACCAGAAGGGCTTTTAATCTTGAGAGTTTGGGATTTTTGGAGAAGAAAAGAGGGTTGGAAACTGTTTTTTAAATACACTCTTTTAAAATTAATTGGAAAATCAAAATTAGAT
>CAZVTU010000052.1:0-4594 GCA_964630295.1 uncultured Candidatus Saccharibacteria bacterium | reverse complement strand
TTTCCGTCTTTTATCGAAACATTCCCAGTACAAGATATAATTTCAACTGGTTCCTCAATTGAATTTTTATAATAACTTTTTTCTTTTTGCTGATAATAACTAAAATTTACTTTTTGAAGAGCACCAATAACTGAGATAAAACCAAGTTGGATATTGTTTTCCAAACAAAAATTTGTTAAAGCTTTCAATAAATCTTCTCCATATTTTATATTTACCCAAGTTAATCTTTTTATTTCGTGTTTCTTTGATTTTCTTGCCATATAACTTATTTAAAGCAACTTAAAGTTATTAATTATCAAGTTAAACTTATAACCTAAATATTTAGCAGCCTTTCGACAATAAACCATCCTTTCAGTAAAAATTTCAAAATATTCCATTATTGGCACGAAATTAGTATCAATTTTTAAAGATAAAGTAATTCTTTTTTTCTTTTTATCAATTCCTAATTTACTGTGCTTTACTGCATAGTTAACTCGATTGTGGATATCTTCCTTTATTATTTTCATATCCCTAACCGTCACTCGGCTTCTCCTAACATCAGATTTATCAGCCAAAACCACCACAGCTGAAATTGGATCAGCAAACTCCATTTCGTATTTATCATGATTGACAATCGCCTGCATAATTAAAGCTAATTCATTGGGTGAGAAGTCATTTTGAAAGATTTGTTGAAAAAGTAAAGCACCAAGATAATTATGGTATCCCCTACTTAAAAAATTACCAAAATCATGGGTGAAACCAGCAACAGCTGAAAGTTCCTGCTCTTTCTTGCTTAAACCAATCTCTCTAGCAACAGTTCTAGCTCGAGCAGCTACCAATTTAGCATGATCTAATCCATGATTAGTATATTTTAAAATACGCAGTCTTTTTTCTGCTTGCTTGATAAACTCTAAAAGATAAGGATTCTTTTTTACTTCTCTTAATGTAATCATAGTTTTCAGTATTTATTGATTGTCAAAATAAATCTTTTTTGTTCTATAGGCATCTATTGCTAATTTTGCCATCCAGAATAAAGGTTTTGGTAATTTATTTAAATTATACCAATCCCAACCTTCACATTTCTCTGGCTCTTTTAATTGTACCTTTCCACTTTTATAATTGGCAATCACTCCAATATGAAGATAATGTTTTGGTTTATATCTACGAACATTTACTAAAAACTGAAACTTAATATTTTTAATCTTAATTCCAGTTTCCTCGAATGTTTCTCTTTTAGCACAATCTTCTATTGTTTCCATATAATTCAAATGACCACCAGGAAAGGCATACTCGCCTTGGCCGTGAGAACCTTTTCTTTTTCCAAGTAAAACCTTACCTCTTTTTAAAATCATCACCCCAATCCCCACTTGCGGATATTTTTTAACCTTTTTCATAATATTTTATTCTACCAAAAAATCACCTCTTTGGCGACCTTCCAAAAAATAAAAAGGCCCCTTAGATAAAATAAATATAAACTTAATCCAAGGGGCCCCGTTTTCACTCTCTTTGTCGAATAATTAAATCTGCCTCTTCTTTAGATATCCAATTTTTACATTTTGAGGCTAAATTCCGCCAGAGTTCCTCAAGCTCATCTAAGCTGCGAGACTGAGGTTTTGGTAATTCATCCTCTTTAATACTTAAGACCATTAATTCTTCTAAAGAATAAGGATTTTTAATGTGGTCTCGAAACATCACATACATCTCTCGTCTGATGTGAACACAATTTAGGTAGAAAAAACAATCACTGCAATTCCTTTCCATTTTTTCTCCTTTCTTTTTACTTTCAATATCTCATTGTAAAAGGGGCTATATTTAGCCCCGAACAATAGTGTTTACCTTTTTAAAAATTTTAACGTATTCTAATGAAAAAATCAAGACCTCCATCAAAAAAATCGTCTAGCTAGTAATTAGCTATATCAAAAATAAAATTGAGGGAGAAAAGTTGCTGCCTCACTTCAACTTTTCTCCCTCTATATAAAAGGAGGATCTGGAAATATAATTTCTCGCTATACAGTAACGGTAGGGAGCGGCATTTTCTCCACTGGTGGGGGTTTTGGTAAAAAGGATCTCCTTCTAGCCTCTTCAATTACAGCTCTAGCCGCTTTCTTAGCTGCCTCCTCGGGCCATCTTTTCCCTACTAAGTTGATAAATATCCTTTCTTCATCCAAAATGTTGGGGTTGGAAAGGCAATCTAAACAGACCTGAACCAGAAAGACGTTGACCCCCTCCTTTAAGAAAGGGACCGATTGAGATCTTTTCTTGGATAGATTATCGTGGCAGTTAGGACACGACAAGAAATTTCGTTTTTTCTTTTTGTTTTCCATTTCCCACCTCTCTCTGTTTTTATTGTTTTAATGAACAACGGCAGGAAAAATCCTTGCCCTAATTCTCTATATTCAATTATCATACAAAAACATCCTCCCCCCTTGTCAATGTGCATAACTTAAGCCCCATCAAAAAAATCGCCTCTTTGGCGACCTTTTTTTATGTAAAATAAAAAAAATAATAAATAGATTAATATTCTGCTAATCTATCAACTGAAACAGTAAGGGCCTGAACTGATTCTCTAAGTCCGGTTATATCCTGTTTTAGATCTTTGATATCTTCTTTAGTAGCAACGACCTCTAAGAGTTTTTTAATATCTTCGTCAGTAAGCATATATTTCTCCTGTCATTTTTATTATATTCTTGTTTAAAAATAATGTCAACTTCAACTTAAATTCTGATTATTTCTTTTTGGGCGGTTTAATGCCAAGATCTCGACAAATTTTCTTTGCTAAGAAATTATCGATCTCTGAATGACGTGGAACAGTTGAAGACCTCTTAGTTAAAGAATTAAAAAAGACGCTATGTTTTGCGCCTTCTCTGATAAAAATACACCCATTCTTAGTTAGGTGTCTAATTAAATCATTTCGTTTCATTTTAAAGAAACAGAAAGTGGTTCTCGAATAACTTTTCCTTTAGGAAATTCTTTTTTATTTATAATTCGGTTAGTTTCCAGAATTAATAAAAGCGCCTCTTTAAGATTTTCTTTTACTTCTTTAAGAGATTTTCCTTGAGTATTAACTCCGGGAATTTCTTCAACCCAACCCAAATACCACTTTCCTCTTTTTTTATATACACCTGTAAATTGTCTCACCATATATTTTTATTTTAAACCACTCAAAAATAGTGTCAACTTCAACCTAAATTTTAGTTATTTTACTTTAGCAAATAATAAATCATCTAAAAATTTATTATCTTTTTTCACGTGCTTTCTTAATTTTCCTTCATATTTAAATCCTGCGTTTTTTAAAACAGCTGCCGAAGCTTTATTAAAAAGGAAAACGAAAGCATAGATTCTTCTCAGCCCCAATTTTTCAAAAGCATATTTTGTAACTAATTTTACAGCTTCTGTCATAATCCCCTGTCCCCAGTATTTCTTTCCCAACCAATAGCCAATTTCTGCACAATGATCGTATATTTTATCCAAACCGATTCCACCCACAACTTCACCATTTATCTCAACAGCAAAATTAATTTCGTGCTTCTTTTTCTTTTTATTTAACTCTAAGTTATGGTCAATCCACCAACGAGCATCCTTTAGCTTATAAGGATAAGGAATTCTCAAGGTATTCCGTGCTATTATCCGGTTATTAATGTTTTTCATCAGCGACTTCTCATCTCCTTTTTTAAAGGGCCTCAATATAAATCTTTTTGAATGAATAACTACCATAAATTCTTAATCGTGGGCTAAATTTTGATTATTTTTCAGCTTTTTTTAATATTTTTTGAATAAAGTTTTTTGCTAACTGTCTACAATTTACGACTTTTTCTAAATTTTTTAATTAATTCTTCTTAATTAATTCTTCGACTTTTTGTTTCAAAAAAGGCACCTGGCTCCTTTCCTCGATGACCTGTTGATATTAAGCCTCAACAGACTTTCCCCAAAACGACTAATTTCCCGCAAATGGTTCCTGGAACACCGTTTTCCCGCTTTGTTAATTTTTTACATCAGCCTAAATTTTGGTTATTAAAACTTAATTCGTCTGATTTCTTAGCTTCATTTCTAATTCTATTTCATCTCTAAGAGGAATTCCTTCAGCCCCAATTAAAGGAATATTGGGTTTTAATTTCCGAGAAATTTTTAAAGCATTGGGATAAACTTTTACTAAAACAAATTTTCTTCTTTGCCAAAAACCGAGAGCTTTTAGATTATCATTGGTCGTAATCAACCAAATTCTTGTAAGTTTTTTCTTTTTTGCTAAACTTATAACTTTTTTTATTAATCTTGTTCCAATTCCTTTTCCTTGTAAAATACTATCTAGGCTAACAATTTCTAATTCTTTCCCTCGAATTTTATAAGTTATTAAGCCTACTCTTTTTTTATCAACCTCAGCAATATATCCTTTTAACTCATTAATTTTATGGATTTTTCCTCTTGTAACAATAAATTCACCCCCCCAGCGGCGTTTAAATAATTTCTTTATCCATTCATAATCGCCTAATTTTATTTCTCTTATTTTTATTTTAATGTTTCTGATCTTCATTTAAATTCCCCTAACTTCAAGCTAAATTTTGATTATTTTAAATATTTTATTTCGCTGCTTGAATCCTTTAATTAATCTTATTTTTGA
>CAZVTU010000051.1:0-4621 GCA_964630295.1 uncultured Candidatus Saccharibacteria bacterium | reverse complement strand
ATCTATTAATGTAGTTAAATAAACCGATGATGGAAACGATTTCAACGATTTCTGGCTCAGAAAAATCTTCTTTCATTTTTTCAAAAAGTTCAGGAGTGCAAACATTTGCTTTTTCAGTCACCTCTTTTACTATTTCCATAATTTCTTTTTCTTTGCTAGTTAAATTCTTTAAATCTTTAGCCTCTTCAATTTCTTTATCAGTGGCTCCTAATTTTTTAAGCATAGCAGTAGTAACATCTACGCAAAATGGACATCTATTTGCTTCAGAAACAACATAAGCTATCTTCCATTTTAATTTAGGAGATAGAACCCCCTTTCCCATTACTGCTTTTAAAAGTTCAAAAAATTCTTTTAAAATTTCAGGTCGATGAGCCATAACCCCTACCCATTCTGGGACCTTTTTCCCCTCTTTTTTAAACTCTTCATAAATTTCTTTAACGGATTCTGGTGCCTTTTTTAAAGACGAAATTACTGCCATACGCCTCAAATTTAAAGATTAAAATTTAACAATCGACCTTTTGAATAAGCTTCAACTAATTTTTTTGAATAAGGAATCTCTTTCTCAATTTTAATCTTAAAATTTTTAGCAATTTTTTCAATTTTTCTTTTATCCCCCAAATCGGCCTGATTTAAAATTACTTTGGTTGACACTTTTAATTTTTGACATAAACCCAAAATTAAATTTAAATCGTGAGCTCCCATCGGCGTAGGTTCGGTTACGGCGTAAACTAAATCGCAGTCTATAATAGCGGAAATTACCGGACAATGAGTTCCAGCTGCCGTATCAAATAAAACATAATCGGCTTTTACTTTTTTAGCTAAATTTAAAGCAAACTTCTTAACTTCCGTAACCACTGGCCCTGTTTCTTCTAGCCCTTCCTTCGCCACTCCGGTTATTAACCAAAAATTATTTTTTAATTTATTTACAAAAATTTTTCCACTTTCTTCTTTTTTGGGTTTTATTGCTCCGGAGGGGCAAACTATCCAGCAAGCTCCGCAAGCCGAACATAAATCTCTAATAAACACTGGATATTGCCCAGGAGCTTGAAAAATAGCATTTGACCTGCAGGTTTTGGCGCACAAACCGCATTTTTTACATCTCTTTTTTATTAATTTTGGAAATTCAGCAAAAATTCTTTTGACTGGATTTTTCAATTTCTGGCCCAACAATAAATAATCATTTGGACATTCTACATCACAATCACAAAGAATAACCTTTTTCCTTTCTCTTAAAAATTTTCTAGCTAACAAAATCGCAATAGTCGACTTCCCTGTTCCTCCTTTTCCTCCTGATATTGCAATTTTCATGGCTTTGGTCTTTTTCTTTTTTGGATTTCTTTTAAGTCTAATGGTCTAACCTCGTATTTTTTTGCTTCATAAACCGAAATAACATTCTTAAAATCTTTGAAATTATTTTTAATTCCTACAAGTTCTTCTCTATTTAATGGTTTTACCATACAAGGTCTCAAAGGAGTATTAATCTGAATTTCGTCTGGGTCAATTTCTTTAGCAATTTCCGCCATTTTTTTAGCAAAATTTTTATTTTCTTCAACAAACATCATTTGAAGTGCAAATTTCCCAGAATAATTTTTTCTAAAAAATTTAATCCCTTCGACATATTCTTCGAAAGAAAGCCCTTTTGGTGGTTGATTTATTTTATTAAAAGACTCTTTATCAAAGGCATCTAATTTGGCTACTACAATATCTAACTTACCTAAAGCTTCTTTTACGTCTTTATCGGTCAATAAAGTAGAATTAGTTAAAATAGCTAAAGGTAAACTAGTCTCTTCCTTTACGTAATCAATAACTTCTTTCAAGTTTTCAGCTAAAGTGGGTTCCCCTATTCCTGAAAAAGTAATAACATCGGCTTCCACTTTGGATAGAGCCTCATTTAAATCTTTCAAGACTTTTTTTGTGCTCACATAAATCTTTCTTTCTAAGGTTTTTTTCTTTGTTTTTCCTAATTGACAATAAACACAGTCGAAAGAACAAACTTTCCCAGTTCGACAAATTGGATCTATTCCTAAAGATCTACCTAATCGCCAAGAAGATACCGGACCATAAACTGCTTTCATGTTAAAGAATATCTTTTTTTGTTAAATCTTTTAGTTTTCCTTTTTGAAAAAGATTTATATTTTCTTTGATAGTCTTTTTAACCGCTTTTTTTGTTTTTATCCTGTAATTCTTAAATAAATTAAAAGCCCTCGGTCCCAAACTAAAACAAATTACTGCATCAACATCCAACTCCTTTAAAAAATCTGGAGGCAAAATTGCTTCGCCTCTCGCCTCTGGATTGGGATAAATCTTAATGTCTCTTTTTTCAGTGTTAAAAATCAAAAAGTTTTTTGCCCTGCCAAAATGAAGACAAATTTCGTCTTCTAATTTGTCTCCATCAGTAGGAAACGCTATTTTCATAATCTTTTAAAATATCGCTTAATTTTTTATTTTCCGGGATAATTTCAACTTCTATACTAAAGCTCTCTAAGTTTTTTTTAGCATTTGGCCCGATGTTTTTAGTAAGAATTTTATCAGCCGAAACTGCCTTGACAAAACGAGCGCCATGAGGAGTATCTTTTTCAAAATAGGGATTTTTAACAATTTCTTTCTGGAGAATCTTTCCTTTCTCATCATTATCTAAAACTAAATATTCTCTAGCCCCAAAACTCTGAGAAATTTTTCCATTTTCTAAAGGAATAATAGTTCTTCTTCCTAATTTCTTAGGACCCACTTCTTCCAATCCTTCAGTAGTGCAAATTTTAGGACCAAATTCAGAAAGAATAGTTTCTCTTTTCATCTCGTGGGGTTCAATAGAAATGACGATATATTTTAGCTCAGGAATATTTCTGAGTAATCTATCTTCTAAATTTTTAGTTATCTTACTTACTTCATTAACCCTCAATTTTGGATCAATATTTATTTTTAATTCGGCGAAATTAGCTCCACCGATTTTTCTGGTTTTCATTCCAAATATTTCAATTTTATGTGCTAAGCAAATTTTTCTAATTCTTTCTTCGATGTCTTTATTTGAGACGTCTAAAAGAGAATCAGTAATCTCTCTGCCAATTTTAAATGATTCCCAAATAATATAAATTCCAACTAAAATTGCCACAATAGCATCAGCGAAAACATAATATCTAACTAAAATTAAACCCATTAAAACCCCTAAAGAAGAAAGGACATCGGCTCGGGAATGTTCGGCGTCGGCTACTAAAGATAAGCTTTCATATTTTCTACCATAATGAAATTTTAAACGAGCCATTACTTCATTTAAAATTATAGAAATTACCATTAAACCTATTGCCCAAATACTAAAAGTGACTGCTTCCAACTTTAAGAAACGGCTTAACCCCTCCCAGATAATCCAAACAGCTGAAAAAAATAAAAACAGAGTAACAATGAAACCGGCTAAACTCTCTGCTCGATAAAAACCGTAGGGATGTTTCTCATCAACCGGTTTTTTTGCTACTCTAATTCCTAAAAAAGTAATAAAAGAAGAGAAAATATCTAAAGCAGAATGAATAGCATCAGCAACCAAAGCCACACTATTAATTAAAATACCAACTCCTAATTTAGCAGCTGCCAATAAAAAATTAACGATTGTTGATAAAAGAGAAACCTTCTCTTGATTCATCTTTATTGTCCTCTTCTTCTAAATCTTCTTCTAAATCTTCTATCACCAGGACCAAAACCAAAATGACCGGGGGCAGTGGGAATTTTGGATTCTTTTAATTCACCCTTTTTATATTTATTAATCGCCTCCCTGGCTGTTAAACCAAAAATGCCAGGATAAATTTTAATCCCTGACATTTGTAAAACCGAAAAAGCATTAGGTCCAAAATTCCCGCAGATAACGGCTTTTATCCCTTCTGAAACTATAAGTTGAGCAGCACCAACCCCTGCTCCCCGGCCAGCTGAAAAGGCTGAATTAGAAACAGCTTTAAATTTCTCAGCTTCACTGTCAACAATTAAAAAATAGGGTGCTCTCCCAAAAACCGGCGAGACTTGGGAATCTAAATTAGGACCTAAGGTACAAATGCCAATTCTCATTATTTTTATCTATATCTAGTCATCGGCTGACCACATTTGGGACAGCGATGTTCATAACAAGGTACTCCTCTTTGATGAGGAGTTCTCAAACCACAATTGGGACAAATACATTCTCCACCTGGCCCCAAACCAAAACCACCAGGCTGACGACCTCGACCTCCTCTACCTAATCCCCTGCCCATTCCTTGACCTTGACCAAATCCTCTTCCATCTGGCATATTATTTTTTTGATTTTTTTGTTTCTAATTCTTTCAATCTATTTTCGATTGCTTTCATTTCTTCCCTTAGAATCTTGAGTTCCTCACCTAATATCTCTTTCTCTTCTTTAGCTGTTGGTGGCTCAAAACCGTAATTTGGATAACCGAACCAACTTGGCCATCCCCAACCTCTTCCCCAACCTCTTCTCCAACCGAGACCTAATCCTCGACCTCTACCCCGACCCCATCCTCGACCGATCGGATTTAAGTAACCGGGATAAGGATACCCTGAACAGTACCCTAATCCTCGTCCTGTTCTTGGTCCCAAACCTAATGGTCCTGTTCCGTCTCCAAATGGCATAGTTTTTTTATTTTAG
>CAZVTU010000050.1:0-4666 GCA_964630295.1 uncultured Candidatus Saccharibacteria bacterium | reverse complement strand
TTTTACGGCAGATTTAGCGATGGACTAATAGGCTTGCTCAGCCTGGGCGTGTTGTATTTTTTAATCACCAACAACGTTACAGTTAAAGAACAAAAAACAGAGAACAGTTCTCTGATAGTGAGTTCGTCTTTAATAAAGACATTTATTTGGTCGGTTTTCTTCGTGATTTTGTTAAGCTATTTATCAATTTTTGGTTGCTTAACTAAGTTAAGCAATTTATTGCCAGATAAATTTTCTTTACCGGTAGTGATGTTGCAGAGGACATTTAATCCAGCAGGGGGGAGTTTAGAAGGGTTAGCAGTATTTTTAGCCATATTTTTAGTTTTTTTAGTAGGAATATTTTTAACTCAAAACTCAAAACTCAAAACTCAAAACTACAACTCAAAACTAAAAGCTTTTTCTCGGTGGTTATTATTATCTGCCTCTTTGGTTTTACTGGTTATTGTTGATTTTGCGGCTTCCTGGATTATAATTCTAGCAAGTTTGATTTTATTTTTAGGGCTGGTTTTATGGAAAAGAACCTTTAAAGAGAATGTTAATAAGCTTTTACTACCGATTTTAATAATTATTTTAGCTGGAGCGTTCTTATTTATAGATACATCTGATTTTCAATCTACAATCTTCAATTTTCAATTACCTAAGGAACAAGTTTTAGAACAGGGGGAATCTTGGCAAATTGCAATTAAAGGAGCTACCGAAAATGTCAAATCAGGATTTTTAGGTTCGGGAATCGGAAGTTTCCATTATGATTTTACCAAATTTAGGTCCGTAGATTTTAATAAAAGCTTACTTTGGCAAATAAGGTTTGATAGAGCCGGCAGTTATATTGCTGAAATCTTAGGGACGATGGGATTTTTGGGAATTTTATCTTACCTTCTATTGGTTGGGATGTTTTTATTGATAAGTTATTTCTTTTTAGAGCAAAGCCGAAGTGGAATTCCTTTATTAATGGCTTTTTTAGCTTTATTAGTAGGACAGTTTGTTTATTACCAAAACACAATTTTAGCTTTTACCTTTTGGTTGATTTTAGGATTATCAGTAGTTATTTGGCAGAAACCAGTAAGCGAAAAAACCATTTCTTTTAAAAATTTCCCAGAACTATCTTTGGTTTTTTCAGCTGTTCTAATTGTGATTGGTCTTCTGGTCTTGGGAGCTTATTTCTTTGCTGGGAAATTTTATTTAGCTGATATTAATTATAAGAATGCCACCGGAGACAAAAGAATTAAAAACTTAGAGAAAGTGGTAAATTTAAATCCTTATCAACCGCAATATAAAATAGTTTTAGCTCGAGCTTATTTAGGAGAAATTTCATCAGAACTCCAAAAACCAGTTGATAGTAGAAATCAAATTCTTTTATCCGACTACACCCAGCGGGCAATAACTTACGGAAAAGGCGGCCGAATTGGTAGAAATTATATAAAAGGAGCGACGGAACTATCTCCGAATCGGGTAGCAGCTTGGGAAACTTTAGGAATGATTTATCGAGATATCCAAGGAGTAGCTACCGGAGCTTTAGAGTGGGGAATAAAATCTTTTGAAAAGGCAATTGCATTAGAGCCGACCAACCCAGTTTTACACACAGAGTTAGGAAAATTATATTTAATTTCTGACGAGGTAGAGAAAGCAAGGGGCGAATTTATTAAAGCCAAGGAATTGAAGTCAGACTATATAGATGCTTCAATTCAAATAGCTCTACTTAATGAAAGAGAAAATAATTTACCTGAAGCAGTAAAAGAAATGGAAAGTTTAGCAAGTTCTTATCCCTTTAATGGTGAAGTTTTGTTTCAACTGGGGAGATTATACTTTAATAACAATCAAGTAGACGAAGCAATTAACCAGTTTGAGCAAGTAATCAGTTTAATGCCTAACCATTCCAATGCTCATTATTCTTTAGGAGTAGCTTATCAGAAAATTGGTGAAAAGGAAAAGGCGATAAAAGAATTTGAGAAAGTTTTAGAGCTTAATCCTGGTAATCCGGATGTTCAACAAAAATTAAATGAGTTAAGGGGTGAGTAATTTGTAGTTTGAAGGTATTGACAAAATTTTTATTTTGGCATATAATTGAATTTACTAACTCCTTTTAAAATCTGGGTGAAACAATTTTTCTTTTTGTAAAATTTTTATTAATTTTTTAACCCCTTAAGAAAATTATAATATTTGGGGTCTTTTTTGCGTTTTTTCCGCCAAAATTTTTAGACATATATTTATTAAAGTAAGACGGGTAAATCTATGGTGCCCACAAAAATTAAAAATTTTGCCAAAGCAAAAGTAGAACTTCCTCTTCCTTATTTACTTTCTGTTCAGAAAGAAAGCTGGAGGTTATTTTGGGAAAGAGACCTAAAGGAACTTTTTCAGGAGGTCTCTCCAATTAGAGATTATACTGGTAAAGAACTTGAACTTTGGTTTTTAGATTATAAATTAGAGGAACCAAAATATAAGACAGATTTAGAAGCGAGACAGAACAATGATTCTTATGAAGCAGCTCTTAGAGTAAAAACAAAATTAGTTAATCTCAAAACTAAAGAAATTAAAGAGCAAGAAGTTTTCTTATGTGATTTCCCCTTGATGACCGAAAGGGGAACTTTTATTGTTAATGGAGTTGAGAGAGTAACTATTTCCCAATTAATTCGTTCTCCCGGTGCTTTCTTTACTGTTCAAAGATTGGGAGGAAGAAATTGTTTTGGGGCAAAATTAATTCCGAATCGGGGAGCTTGGTTAGAATTTGAAACCGAGAGCTCAGGAGTGATTTCAGTGAAAATTGACAGAAGAAGAAAAGTGGCCGCTACCTGTTTATTACGAGCTTTTGGAATCTCAGATGATAAATCTCTGAAAGAAACCTTTCAAGATGTAGATCGAGGAGAGATTGGTTATATTGAGGAAACATTAAAGCGAGATACCGCGAAAAATCAAGCCGAGGCTTTTGTTGAAATTTATCAAAGATTAAGACCAGGCGATATGGCAACTCCTGATACCGCTCGTGAATTAATTGAAAATATGTTTTTTAATTTCGAACGATATGATTTGTCGAAAGTAGGAAGATGGAGAATGCTTCAACGTCTTCCAGTATTAAAATCTAAAATTCAAATTCCAAAAACTAAAGATGGAGAATTAGAAATCAGGGTAGAAGATAGAGTTTTGAAATTAGATGATGTTATTGAAGTGATTAGGGAAATTATTAGGTTAAATAATACCCCGGGAGCAAAACCAGATCAAATTGACCATCTGGGCAATCGAAGGGTAAGAACTTTAAATGAATTATTACAAAATAGATTACGGGTAGGATTGATGAGAATGGAAAGAATTATTAAAGACCGCATGTCGACTCTGGATATTTATACTTTAACCCCCAGTCAGTTAATAAATCCCCGACCTTTTATGGCGGTGGTCAAGGAATTTTTCACTTCCTCTCAGATGTCTCAGTTTATGGATAATGAAAATCCCTTAGCTGAATTAGAGCACAAAAGGAGATTATCTGCTACCGGGCCCGGTGGTTTAACCAGAGAAAGAGCAGGTTTTGAAGTAAGAGATGTTCAACCTTCTCATTATGGACGAATTTGCCCAATTCAAACACCAGAAGGGCCCAATATTGGATTAGTAGGACATATGGCTTCTTTTGCCAGAATTAATCAATATGGTTTTCTGGAAACTCCTTATTTTAAAGTCGAGAAAGGGAAAGTAACCTCAGAGATTCATTACCTTAACGCTTATGAAGAGGAACAATACAACATTGCTTCGGGGGCTGTACCAATAGACGATAAGGGATATATCATTCCTAAAAAAGTAGAAGCAAGAATAAAAGGAGAACCAGGGATTGCTGACAGAGATAAAATTGATTTTATCGATGTTTCTTCAGAACAATCTATCTCCGTTGCTACCGCCTGTATTCCCTTCTTGCAAAACGATGATGCCAACCGGGCTTTGATGGGATCTAATATGCAAAGGCAGTCGGTACCTTTAATAAATCCTGAGCCACCCTTGGTAGCGACAGGGGTAGAAGAAAGAGTAGCCAGAGATTCAGGTTTAGAAATCATTGCTGAGGAAGACGGAAGAGTGGTTGAGGTTGATGCAAATCGTATCACAGTAAAGCCAAAAGATAAAAGCCAAAAGTCAAAGGTGTATAATTTGAGAAGATTTATCAGAACTAATCAATATACCTGTTTTGATCAGAGGCCGTTAGTTAAAAAAGGACAAAAAGTGAAAAAAGGAGACGTTTTAACTGAAGGGGGAGCTATATCTCGGGGTATTCTTTCTTTGGGTAAGAATGTTTTAGTTGCTTTTATGCCCTGGCGAGGAGGGAATTTTGAAGATGCAATTATTGTTTCTGAAAGATTAGTAAAAGATGACGTTTATACCTCACTTCATATAGAAAACTTTAGTTGTGATGTCAGAGAGACAAAATTAGGGCCAGAGATTACTACTCCTGATATCCCTAATGTTTCTGAAGAGAAGTTAAAAGATTTGGATGAAGAAGGAATTGTAAGAATTGGGGCTGAAGTAGGACCAAATGATATTTTAGTTGGTAAAATTTCACCAAAGGGAGAAGCAGACTTAACTGCAGAAGAAAGATTATTAAGGGCAATTTTTGGTGAGAAAGCTAGGGAAGTTAAAGACACTTCTCTTTTAATGGAACATGGAAAAAGAGGAAGAGTTGTAAACGTGAAGGTTT
>CAZVTU010000049.1:0-4934 GCA_964630295.1 uncultured Candidatus Saccharibacteria bacterium | reverse complement strand
CCTTTAGTTCTTGCCATTACTTGACCGATCAAATATTGAAAGGCGTTTTCTTTACCTTTTTTATAATCTTCTATTGCTTTTTGGTTTTTGGAAATAACTTCTTTAATAATCTTCTCAATTTCTTCTTCGTCAGTAATTTGAGTCAAGCCTTTTTCTTTAATAATATGAGAAGGATCAGCTCCGGTTTTGAACATTTCTTCAAGAACAATTTTAGCAATCTTACTTGAAATTTTTCCTTTGTAAATTAAAGTAATAAATTCCGCAAAGTTTTCAGGAGTAATCAGAAAATCTTCACCGGTAACCGAAGCTCCTTTTAATAATCCCTGAAGGTTAGTAATAATATAATTTGAAGCGAGCTTAATTAATTTTTGTTTATCTGCTTCAGAAATTTTTGATTTAAGCTCTATCTCTTTCACCCAATTTTTGAGTTCTGATATTACTTTTTCAAAATACTCGCCAAGATCCTTATAGAAAACAAATACTTCAATCTCTTTCTCTGACAAATTGTATTCTTTTTTAAAGCGCTCTCTTCTCTGTCGGGGTAATTCTGGAATTTCAGCTTTAATTTCATTAAGTAGCTCTTTTGAAATATGTAAAGGTGGTAAGTCGGGCTCTGGAAAATATCGATAATCATGAGCTTCCTCTTTCTCTCGCTGGCTCACCGTTATTCCTTTGGTTTCATCCCAACCTCGGGTTTCCTGAATAACTTTGCCGCCTGACTCTAAAATTTCTGTTTGTCTTTTAATTTCATATTCAATCCCTTGTTCTACCGACCGAAAAGAATTTAAATTTTTGATTTCGACTTTCGTCCCTAACTTTTGACTTTTGACTTTTGACTTTTGACTTTCTGAAAGCAAACTTATATTCGCTTCCACTCTCATTTGCCCTTTTTCCATATCGGCGTCGGAAACTCCAAGATATCTTAAAATTAGTTGTAATTCCTCAGCAAACTTTCTTGCTTCTTTAGCTGAATTAATATCTGGCTCAGTAACTAACTCCATTAAAGGAACACCTGCCCGATTAAAATCAATTAAAGAATAATTTTCTCCTTCAGGATGAATCAATTTTCCGGTATCTTCCTCTAAATGAACTCTGGTAATTCTCACTTTTTTTTCTCCTACCTCAAGAAATCCGCCGACACATAAAGGTTTATCGTATTGGCTTATTTGGTAACCCTTCGGCAAATCAGGATAAAAATAATTTTTCCTGTCAAATTTGGAATATTCTGGAATCTGACAGTTTAGAGATAAGCCTGTTTTTATTACTTTTCTAACCGCTTCTCGATTAATTACAGGCAGAGTACCTGGATGACCCATACAAATTGGACAGATATTGATATTGGGATGTTTCTCATTAGGATCATTCAAACACGAACAAAACATCTTTGTCTTAGTTTTTAATTCAATATGTATTTCCAAACCAATAACTGGTTTATACATAATATCTAAAATTGGGGACACCCGTTCTCCCCAAAATTTTTATTCGAGGGTCCGCCAATCTTCATTAGTGATTTCTTTTTTGCCAATTGATTCATTAACAATTTCTACTCCAGAGCTAGTTCCAATAATATCTGCCCCGGCCCCCACCATCATTTTTAAATCAGATAAAGTTCTTATTTTCCCAGCTGCCTTAACCAATAGACCTGGAGCAGATTCCTTCATTATCCTTACGTGTTTAGCTTTTTCATCTAATTCAGAGTGGTCTAGGGGATCATCAATAGTAGCTGTTTTAACACAAATAGCTCCCGCTGTCTTGACAATTTCTGAAGCTTTTTTTATTTCCTCATCGGTTAAGTAACCAGAACCAATGATTACTTTAGTAGGTAAAATTTGGCAAATTTCTTTTAAATCAGATAGAACTTCATCATATTTTTTATTCTTAAAATCATCGATCTTCATCACTACATCCACCTCGTCTGAACCTGCCTCTTTAGCTGCTTTAACCATTTCTACTCTTTTCTCATGAGGACTAGCTCCGGTAGGTTCGTCAATTAAAGTGGTTACTTTAATATCTGTATCCTTTAAAACTTCCTTAGCTATCTTTGTATGTTCAGGAAAAACACAAAAACCTCGAAATCTATATCTTTTTGCTTCCTCGGCAACCTTTTTTATTTCTTCTTCTGTGGCTCCTTTTTTAAGATATGTTTGATCAATAATTTTAGCGATATTTTCCATAGTTTTTAGTAGCTAAGTAAACATTTTTTAGTAAGAAAGCGACTGTTAATGGACCTATCCCCCCTGGTACTGGAGTTAAAAAAGCAGCCTTATTTTCAACACTTTTTCTATCCACATCACCAACTACCTTTTTATTCTTTAAAACAGTAATTCCCCCATCAATTAAAACTGCACCTTTTTTAATTATTTTCCCTTTAATTAAACCAGGGACACCACAAACTGTTATAATAATATCTGCTGTTTTTATTTTAGATTTGGAAAACTTTCTTCTTAATAAATAATTAATTTTTATCTTCTTTTTTTGAAAAAAATTTTTCAACGCCCTACCAAAAATATCGGAATTAACTAACGCTATAATTTTTTTACTTTTTAAATTTTTAGTCGAATCTTTTAAGGTAATTAAAATGGCTGAAATTAATGGTGAAGAAAAATAAGTTTCCTTATGAAATCCATCGACATCTTTTTGAGGATTAATCTCATTAATAATTTTTCCTGTATTAAAACCTTTTGGTAGGGGCAGTTGAACAATAATTCCATTAACTGAAAAACTCCGATTTAAATCTTTAATCTTTTTAATTATTCTTTCCTCTTTAACACTCTTTTTAAATCTGTAGTGATTAATTTTAATTCCAACTTTTTTAGCAGCTTTCTTTTTATTTTTGATAAATAAGTCTGATGCTTGGTCACTATTAACAGAAATCACAGATAGGATAGGTTTTCGTTTTTCCTTTTTAATTTTTCTTTCCAAATCTAATAAAATTTTCTCCGCGGCTTTTTTACCATTGAAAATCTTCATAAATAGGGAACCTTTTTGTAATCTCTCTAACTCTTTTTCTAATTTGATTTTTAACACTATTTTTATTGATATTTTTGATAAGTTTTACAATTAATTGAACTATCTCACGGCAATCTTTTTCTTTTAACCCTCTGGTGGTAATTGCTGGACTTCCCAATCTGATACCAGAAGGATTATAAGGGGGTCTTTTATCAAAGGGAATGGCATTACGATTGACATAAATACCAACTTTATCTAATTCATCTTGGATCTTTTTAGAGTTCATCTCAAAAGGGGTAATATCAATCACCATTAAGTGATTATCTGTCCCCCCGCTAATTACTCTTACCCCCTGTTTTCTAAATTCGTCTGCCATGGCTTTGGCGTTTAAAATAATTTGTTTTTGATATTTTTTAAAAGAAGGTTTCATTGCCTCCGAAAAACAAACAGCTTTAGCGGCAATGACGTGGTCTAAAGGACCTCCTTGAATACCAGGGAAAACAGCTTTGTCAATTTTTTTAGCTAAATATTTTTTAGAGAGTATTAATCCTCCTCTTGGACCTCTTAAAGTTTTGTGGGTGGTGGTTGTAACTACATCACACCAAGGGAAAGGATGAGGATGGAGTCCGGCTACAATTAAGCCGGCAATATGAGCAATATCTGCCATTAAATAAGCTCCTACCTTATTAGCAATTTTTCTAAATCCTTTGAAATCAAGCGTTCTTGAATAAGAAGTGGTGCTAACAATGATTAATTTTGGTTTAAATTTTTTAGCTAATTTTTCTACTTCTTTTAAATCAACTCTTTCGGTTTTGGCATCAACTCCATAATAAGAAAAATTGTATAATTTGCCAGAAAAGTTCACCTTGGAACCATGGGTCAAATGACCACCAGCTGATAAATCAATACCTAAGATTTTATCTCGATAATTTAATAGAGCTAAATAAACTGCGGCATTTGCTTGGGAGCCAGAATGGGGTTGAACATTAGCATGTTCTGCTTTAAATAATTTTTTTGCTCTTTCAATAGCAATTTTCTCAATTTCATCGATAAACTCATTTCCGCTATAATATCTTCTCTCGAGATAACCTTCGGAGTATTTATTGCTTAAAGGGGTTCCCATCGCAGATAACACGGCTGGTGAAGCGTAATTTTCCGAAGGAATTAAAACAAGACCATCTTTTTGGCGTTGAATTTCTTTTTTAATTAATTTATAAATCTTAGGATCGACTTTTGATATCTCCATTATAGTTAATTCTAATAAAATTTAACGAAATTTACAAACTTAAAGGGCCTCCGGATAATCTGGAAGCCCTTTCTTGATGGTTAGATTAGAGATCGTCAAATATCACCGGCACCCGCGTTTTTACGTCTTCTAAGAGATTTGTCATCACTTGGCGAATTTCCCAGTGAGCATTGGGTGATTTTCTTAATTTAAAGACATGAC
The DNA here is from genome assembly GCA_964630295.1 of uncultured Candidatus Saccharibacteria bacterium. Classification (GTDB taxonomy): domain Bacteria; phylum Patescibacteriota; class Minisyncoccia; order Minisyncoccales; family RBG-13-42-11; genus CAZVTU01. Next base: position 538 of record CAZVTU010000049.1, on the reverse strand, counting down.
GCCATTCCCGAAAATTGGCCGTCATCACGATCTGACTTCTGATACCAATTGGCAAAACCTGTCTGGCATCCTGAGGGACCCAACCTGCCTTTCTTAACCCACGATACATCTGTTCATTTAAATCCATCCACTCTTGAAAGGAAATTTTTATTTTTATCCCACCAGGTAAAATCAACTCAGCTACCCTTTCATTAGGATCTTTATCAGGAGGAATCACTACCCGAAAGTTGCTTTCATCAACATACCGGGTTGATTCTTGGGTATAAGAAGCCAATCGGTGACGAACCAACTCATGAGTAAATCCACGGCAGACATTATTAAACTCGACACTCATACAGGAATGTTCGAGCACTGACTCATGTCCTCTATCTCTTATCATTTTGACAAACCGAGCAGCCGATTCATCGGTAATTTTATCACGGCTTTGATAAGCAGTACGACCGGCAAGCTCAATCAGTTGCAAAGGGTTTTCTCCATCTAACCCCACCATTATGGCTAAGATTCGATGACTGCCTCGATTTTTTAAAATTTCCGCCAT
>CAZVTU010000048.1:0-4935 GCA_964630295.1 uncultured Candidatus Saccharibacteria bacterium | reverse complement strand
AAAATTATCTCTTTATAATTAAAGTATAACTAAAGTTTTCCTTAAATTTATCCTTTTAGTGAAATAAATTTAAAGAACTTAACTAATTAAAATTATGAATTATAAAAAAACTCACTCACAACTTCAATCAAAGCTGCAGGAACTTCTATCTAAAAGACTGAGCACTAAGAAGGGCCTGTCAATTATTATTTTGATGATTATATTTTCAAGTTTATTAATTTCTTTATTCCAAATTGATACTCACCGTTTAATCACTGGTTTTTTGGGTTCGGAAGAAAAAGCAATTTTGTCTGTATCGCCGGAAAGCGGTACTTATGAGGTTGGAGAGGAATTTACCGTCAATGTGTTAGTTAACACTAAAGGCGAGAATGTGGTAGCGGTAGGTGCTTATTTAAATTACGATTCTACTAAGTTTAAGTTAGTTAATATTAATACAGATAATTCCGTTTTTAATACTGGTAATTCATGTGTTTACAATAATAAACCTTGTGAAATTATCAATTCTGATGTTCCTGGTCGGATTGAAATTACCAAAGCCAAACCCAGTCCGGGAGTAAATACCGTCAACGGTTTAGTGGCCCAAATTACCTTTCAAGCCATTGAAGCTACTGAATCTTCTAAAGAAGACAATCTGGTTTTTGTTTTTACTTCTCCCTATGCTAGCGGAGATTCAGGGATTATTTTAGATGATGCTCAAGGGACTGATATTTTAAGCGGAGTTAATAATGCCAGATTCAGAGTTCAAGAAAAAACAGGAGCAGAAACAAAATCTTTCAAGGCTAAAATCAAACTGGAACACAGAAAGACTTTTAATAGCGAGGTAACATTTTATATTTTAAAGCATGGAACCCAAACCATTATTCACCAATTTTCTGGCTCAAGCAATGCCAGTGGCCATTATGAAACAAATATCTCTTTAAATAAGTTACCATCAGGTACTTATGATCTTAGAGTTAAGGCTCCTGGTTATTTGGCTAGAAAGATAGAATCAGTAACTTGGCCGGCTGAAACTGAAACTGAAATTAAAGAATTGTTAGCCGGTAACCTTCAAGATGAAGATAACGAGATAAATTCTTTAGACTGGAGCATAATGAATGGTCTTTGGGGATCAGCTGATCCAAAAGCTGATATTAATCAAGATGGTTTAATTAATACCCTTGACTGGAGTATAATGAATAAAAACTGGGGTAAAGTAGGAGAGTAAAATTACTTTTCAGTTTTAATCCGTATTGTAACACCTCCCTTAATTTATTTTCGCAGAGTTATTAAGTAGCCTTAATATGCTTAAAAAAATAACCATTGTTTTAATAATCTTGATGGTTTTGATGCTTCTGTTTTTGGGAATAGTTTTTCTATTGAGACCAACCAAGCCTTTAACTCCTTCTAAACCAGAGACAAAAATTTCTTCTCCTCAGTCAAAATCAGCTATTTTGAGTTTAAGTTCACCTAAAATCAATTATCAATTAGGCGAAACTTTACCATTAATTATTAATCTTGATAGCAAAGGGTTAATGGTGGATGGAGTAGATGTACTGATAATTTATAACCCTTCCTATTTGGATCCTCAGTTTTTAACTGATAAAAATCCTTTGGATACTACGGAAAGTGTCTTTGCTGTTTTTCCTCTTGTTAAGATTGATGAAGCAATAGGTCAGATCAAATTTTCTGCTCTTAGTTCTCCGGGGCAGAGTTTTGTTGGCAATGGACAAGTAGCCAAACTTCAGTTCAAGGCTCTTCGTCAGGGAAAGACCTCTTTAGAGATAAAATTTAAACCAGGACTTACCAATGATTCTAATGTTGCTTTGGCTGGCAAGGGTAAAGATGTTTTAGGAAAGGTCAAAGGGTTGAAGATTTTTATTCAATAAAAAAACAACTCTTTAGAATAGTCTAAAAAGAAATTTTCCAAATCAGTTTAATTTATCCGAGAATCTAAAGAAGTGAAGATTCAATCAAGGTTTACTCTTTGGCATTTAGTTGTTCTAAAAATATTCATTAATCATTAATATAAACAAATATGACTAAGAAATGTTTTTATCTTTTAATAACTCTTTCTTTTTGTTCAATTTTAGGTTTAATTAAACCTAATTTGACCAATGCGGCTACTCTTTCTCTTTCACCTTCCTCCGGTAGTTATACAGTTGGTGATACTTTTGAGGCTCAAATTATTTTAGACACTGAAGGAGCCGAAACTGATGGAGTAGATATTCATTATCTAAATTATGACCCATCTCTTTTAGAAGTTCAGGATGCTAACGTCGAGCAAACCGGCATCCAAATTTCTCCGGGGACTCTTTATTCTAATACTCCTCTTAATTCAGTTGATGTCACTAATGGCCGAATAGATTTTTCTCAAACCACTGCCGGAGGAAATACCTATAATGGCAATGGGGTTTTAGCCACTATTACTTTCAAAGTATTATCTCAAGGCACAGCAAATATCATTTTTGATTTTACCTTGGAAGAAACTACCGATACTAATGTGGCTAGTTCTGGTCAGGATGTTTTAACTTCGGTCGCTAATGGTAGCTATACTCTTAATTCAATTGTTCAAACCTGTGAGCAGGCTGGCGGTAGTTGTAAGTCAAATCCTTGCAGCAGCTATCAGGACTGTGTTTCTTTAGAAGCAACTTGTGACTCGGGTTATTGTTGTTCTGGTAGTTGTACTGCGACTTCCTCTCCCGGCGGCGGTGGTGGTGGTGGTGGAGTCCCGTCCACTGATACTACTCCACCTGGTAAAATTAAAAATCTAAGTGCCATCGCCGGTAGTACTGAAATAATTCTTTCTTGGGATAATCCTTCCGATTCGGATTTTGCCGGAGTCTTGATAAGAAGAAGTCAGGAGGGTGCACCCACTACCATTTCTGAAGGTATCCAAGTAATGAAAGAAAAATCCACTACTTTTACTGATACTGGTTTAACCAATGGCCTAACTTATTACTATTCTCTTTTTACTTATGACCATTCTGATAATTATTCTACGGCTGTTTCTGTTACCATTACTCCTCGAGAAGGAGGCGGAAATATTAGTTACCCCGATAATACTCTTTTGAAGGGTTCTTCAGATTCAGATAAGGTCTATGTGATTCTTTCGGGTCAGAAGCGATGGATTGTCAGTGCCGAGGTATTTACGGCTTCCGGATATAATTGGGAAGATATTATTATTGTTTCTGATGAAATTTTGTCTTCTATTCCCGAAGGAGATCCTATAACTTCTGCAGGTTACCCGGAAGATCTAACCGAGGGAGATATTATTAGAGCTATAGGGGATTACCGGGTGTATATTATCAATGAACATCATTACAAAAGACATATCTTTAATCCATACATTTTTAATATGTATGATCATCTTAAATGGGAAAATATTAAGGATGTAACTCAAGCCACTTTGGATTCATTTACTACTTCCGATCTATATCGAGCCGCCGGCGATCCTAAAATATATTCTTTAGAAGAAGTAAATGAAGCCCAGGGAATTGCTATCAAGCATCATTTGAATATGACTGCCCAGCAGTTTATAACCAAGGGTTATAAATGGGAACAGGTCTTTGTAGTTAATCCAGAAGAAAGAGATTATTATCAGACTGGAGACAATATCACCGCAGATGATATCGGTGGCGGGGGTTCGTCCTGTCAAGTTCAAGCCGGTTCTTTGGTTAGATCTACAGAAGGAACTAAAGTTTATTATATAAATGATACCCCTAAAGGATTAATGAAGCGATGGTTAATTAATGCGGAGGTTTTTCTTTCTTATGGCAATAAATGGGAAGATATTATAGAGATTAGCCCTGCTCAACTAGAGGCATATCCTTTAGTAAATTTAATTAGATCAGCCACCGATGACAAAATATATTATCTTGATTTGGATTCAAAAACTAAGCAATGGATTAAAACCGTAGAGACATTTAATAGCCGAGGTTATGATTGGGATAGAGTGGTTATAGTTAATCAAACAGAATTAGAAGCATATCAAGACGGAGGAGAAATTAGATGAAATCCATTGATATAAATATAAATTGATAATAAAAATGAGAGAATGTTATATTCTCGCAATTATTGAGGGATACTAATATATTTTAAGCAGATTTTATGCTCTAATTAGTATATAGGAAATCTGACTGGTAGGATATGGCAAATGCAGATTTTGTCTTGCAAGGTTATCTTTAGGCAATGGTTTGCCATTGCCTTTTTAATTAATCGGAAATGTTGCATCTGGTCGCAATTACTGAACGCCGCTCGAACTTTCTTTGAGCGACAATCTGCGTCCTGCACGTTCAGCGGTGGCGCTCATCAACGGAACGCCGTTTTTTGTTTACCCCGTAGGACACCGAAGGTGCTCCTTTGGGCTTGGCTTTACAGAATTGCCAATAACGAAATTGCCAATTATTTTAGAAAAAACAAAAAATATTCAATTTCTTTAGACAGACTTAAAGAGAAGGGAGTTGAGCCAATCGCTTTACGTAATCCGGAAACAGAATTTTTAGAAGCCCAAGAAAAATTAAAAAACATCAAGATTTTTTTGAAAATTCAAGAAAAAATTACTAAACTTCCTATTAAATACCAAGAAGTAATTACTTTAAGATTTTTTGAGAAAAAAAATTAAAGAAATTTCAGAAATTTTAGGAAAAAAAGGAAGGTATGGTGAAATCATTATTATCAAGAGGATTAGAAGAATTAAGAAACTTGATAGGATAAATAAACTTATGACAAAGAAAGATATTTTAAGAAAATTAAAAGGTCTGGCTGATCCCAAGGTAGTAGAAAGGATGGCAAAATTTGGCATTACCAGCAAAAAAATTTACGGCGTCTCCATCCCTAATTTAAGAAAGATGGCTAAAGAAACAGGGACGAATCATCAACTTGCTTTGGAGCTTTGGGACCAGGGAATTCGCGAAACGCGTATTTTGGCCAGTATGGTTGACGACCCAGCATTGGTTA
>CAZVTU010000047.1:0-5070 GCA_964630295.1 uncultured Candidatus Saccharibacteria bacterium | reverse complement strand
CTGATTTTTTGGTGAGAATCAGGGAAAACGGGAAATCGAAATACGAAGAATCAACTGATAAAATCAAAATTATTATTCCAGAAAACCGGTCACCAATAGCCCTTTTTACTTTTTCTCCTCAGGCCCCTTCAATAGGGGCTGAAATTTTATTTGATGCCTCCAGTTCTACCGATTCCGATGGGACAATTACCAGCTATATTTGGGATTTTGGTGACAATACTACTTCAACTACAAATCAAGCAACAACTACTCATAGTTATTCTACTTCCAGCGATTTTCTGGTCAGGTTAACTGTGGTTGACGATAATAATGCAACCAGTAGTACTACAACAACTATCACTATATCTGTTCCAGAAAACCCTAGCTTGGAAGTAGTCATTAATGAAATTGCCTGGATGGGAACAAAAAGTTCAAGTTGGGATGAATGGATAGAACTTTTTAATAATACTACCTCTTCCATCGATTTGGTTGGTTGGAAAATAAAGAAAGGCAATGAAGATTTCATTGTCATTTCTACTTCCACAGCGGCGACAACAACGATTCCAGCCGGTGGTTTTTATCTATTAGAAAGAGCCGAAGAAGCCACTGATGTTCCTGCTGATTTAGTTTATGGAGGAGAAAGAATGAATAACAATGGGGAGAAATTAGAATTAAGAGATGCTAATGATAATTTAATTGATATGATTGATTGTTCTACTGGTTGGTTTGCTGGAACTACTACTCCAGGATACATCTCAATGGAAAGAATTTCTTCTACCACTACTGGTGCCACTTCCACCAATTGGGCAAATAATAATTTAATTACTAGAAAAGGAAAAGATGCTGAGGGAAACGCAATCAACGGCACCCCAAAAGCTGAAAATTCAGTTTCAGTCTCAAAAACTGAAATTTCTGCTGATAACCAACTACCATTTAATGAATTTGACGAGTTAAGCTTAACCTACCTCGGTAATCCTTATATTTTCAAATATTATCTTCGAGTGCCAGCGGGGAAAATTTTAAACATTGAACCAGGAGTAATCTTGAAATTTGATTCCAGTTGGGGAATAGAAATCAGTGGTACCTTAAAGGCAATAGGTGAAGCAAACAATAAAATTGTTTTTACTTCCTCAATTGAACCTAATTACTGGCAGGGGATTTATTTTAATTCTTCGAGTACCAATTCGGAACTGATCTGGACAGAGATAAAATATGGGAGCAGGAATGCTGGCGAGCCGCCGGCTATTTTGGTGGAAAGTAGTTCAATTATTTTAGCTAGTTCTACTTTAGAAAATTATACTGACAGAGGGATAAAATTAATTAATTCCAGTTCAACAATTGAAAATGTAAGATTTTCTGGCTCAGGTACCACTACTTCAATAGTGGGAATTGAAATTAAAAGAGGAAGTCCAACTATAAAGAATTCTGAAATTAAAAATAATAAAAATGGAATTTTTATCAATATTTTACAAGAGGATGATTTACCATATATTGAGGGTAATAATTTTGAGGAGAACGAGAGAGCAATTACCGTTTCTGTTCCTAATGTTGTTTTTAAAGAAAATCGAGGACAAAATAATGATTACAACGGGATTTTATTATCAGGAAATATCTCTCAAAATTTAACCTGGTTTAAAAATGACATTCCCTATGTAATAGAAAGTCACCTCAGTGTCCAGCCGGGTTATACTTTAACGATAAATCCAGGAGTGATAGTAAAAGGGAAGTACGAAGCTTATTTAAGAATCGAAGGTACGCTTATAGCTGAAGGAACTACAGAAGACTCAATTATTTTTACTTCTTTCTTTGACGATTATGGAGGAGATACAAATAACGACGGCACTTCCTCTGTTCCCGCAGCTGGTAGTTGGGGAGGGATTACTTTCGCTTCCACAAGTGAAGGATCAATTTTAGAAAATACGATTATAAGATATGGAGGAAATTGGAATCCTTATTGGGAGGAGGAAGGATTGGTCTCAATAATCGGAAGCTCAATTAGATTTATTAATTCCACTTCGAGTAATGGTTGGGAAGCTGGGATTTATTTAAATAATTCAAGTTCGACCATAAGTAATTCTTATTTTGGAGATAATAAATTTGGAGTGAAAATTTATGGTTCAGATAGCTTTCCCGAATTAGGAAGGGGGATAACTTTTGAAAATAACTCGATTTACGATATTTTTATTAGCGATTCAAATAAATGGTGTTCTTCTTTACCCGGATATTTGGCAACATCCACGAATAATAATTGCCCATAGGGATTGACAATAATTTATCGTATTGATACAATTTATTTGTAATACAAATTATTACAAACTTATGCGTGAGATAATTAATATTTCCTTGCCAAAAGAGCTAAATCGAGCAGTGGAAGAAACAATAAAAAAAGGAAAATATTCTACTAAAAGTGAGTTTTTTCGGGAACTCATACGTCTTTGGTTAGAAGGTAAAATTCTCCGAGAATTGGCAGAAAGCCGAAAAGAACTTACTTCAGGAAAAGGAAAGATCTTGAGATCATTAAAAGATTTAAGATAAGGGTAGATTTATTTATATGAGGATTTTCTATTCGAGTAAGTTTGCTCGAGAATATCGTAAATTACCTTTAAGGATTAAGAAAATAGCTGAGAGAAAAGAGCAGATTTTTCGAAAAGATCCTTTTGATCCCCAACTCAAAACTCATAAATTAAAAGGAAGTCTTAAGAGTTTTTTATCCTTCTCGATAGATCGAAAATATAGAATTATTTTTGAATTTATTAATCGTAGTACTGTATGGTTTCATTCTGTTGGAGAACACTCAATTTATAAGTTGTGGGACTAAAATAGTTACTTGATAAATGATCGCCAGGGGGCGATTTTTTGTTTTGACCAATTTTTATATTTTTGATATATTATAAAAACGTCATTATGGACAAAGATTTTTTAGTTCGGCTAACAAGTAATCTTTATAGATTGACTTTACTTTTTCCCAAAAAGGAACCCCTAAGATACAAAATGCGGGAGGTGGCTGATGATATTTTAGTTAAACCCAATGAAAAAGATTTAGAGGTATTAGATAGTTTTTTTGAAGTTGCAATAAGACAAAATTGGGTTAGTCCTTCTGAGATCTTGGCAATTAAGAAAGAATATGATAATCTCAGGGATAAGTTAAAAACAGAGAAGCAAGAGAAAAAGAAAAAAATTCTTCTTAATAATTCTCCTTCGGTCGAGGTTTCACCTCGACCTTTATTACTGAAAGCAATGGCAGAAAGACAAGAAAAAATTATTTCTTTCTTAAAAGAAAATGGTCGAGTTCAAGTTTGGCAAGTAAAAAAACTTTTTCCTGAAGTTTCAAAAAGAACTTTGAGAAGAGATTTTGAGCAATTACTGAAGCAGGGTATCATTGAAAGGGTAGGAGAAAGAAATGATACTTTTTATCAGATTAAAAAAACTACAGTTTAGGTAGGTCATAATATAAAAAAGAAAATAATCCAGGATAGGTAGGACAGGTGTCCTACCTTAAGCAAATTTAATATGGCTAATCCTCGAAAAGAATTCAGTAAAATCTACGATAAATATATAGAGAAAATCTATCGATTTATTTATTTAAAAGTGAACTCCGAAGAAATTGCTCAAGATTTATGTTCGGAGACTTTTTTAAAGGGTTGGGAATCTTTTAAAAATAACCAAAATATTGAGAACCCTTCGGCTTTTTTATATCGAATTGCCCGCAATTTAGTTACTGATTATTACCGGCAAAAAGGTAGGGCACAGATCGTTTCAACTGAATTTACTTCTATTACTGATCCCAATCCGAGCTTAGAGGAAAGAATGACATTAAATTCAGATTTGGAGCAGATTAAAACAGTTTTAGTGGATTTAAAAGAAGATTATCAGAATGTTATTATCTGGCATTATTTAGATGACCTACCTATTCCGGAAATAGCTAAAATGCTCAATAAATCAGAAGAAAATACTCGTGTTCTTCTTCATCGAGCCCTAAAATCCCTTAAAAATAAACTTAATTTAGTGTAATAAAAGGTTAATTATTCCGTCTTCATTTTAGTAGAATGGTAGATCTAACCGAAAAAAATCTTATTGGCAAAATTAGAGAACTTCGCCAGATTAAACCCAGAAAAGACTGGGTTTGTTTGACTAAAACCCAGATTTTAGGTAAAGAACCCACCTTTACCTTATTTCCTTATTTCAAGCCAGCTTTCGCTGGATTGATTGCTGTTCTTATCCTTTTTGGTTTATTTGGTTTTGCGAAAAATTCTCTGCCTGGCGATCCTCTCTACACTATTAGAAAGATTGCTCACGAAGGCCAGGCAGTTTTTATTTCTCCGGAGGAAAAGCCGGTTTTTCAGTTGAAATTGGCCAATGATCGACTGGAGGACTTAACTAAGGCCTCGGCGAAGAATTTAGCTCCAACTATTAATGAATTTCAGGCAAACATTTCTGAAGCAGCCGAGAATTTAGTGAAAATAGATGCTACTACTTCTAACCCTCAAATAATTAAAAAAATTGTTGAAGAAACAAAAAGATTAGAAGAAAATAAACAGAAAGTTGAGGCGTTAGGTGTGGTAGTAGGAGAAGAAGGAACTAATCAATTAGAAAACGCTTTATCTAAAGTCGTCGGAAATTTAATTGAGGATTTAGAAAATCGCAGTTTAACTAAGGAAAAAGAAGAGATTTTAGCTCAAATGAAAGAGCTTTTTAAGAAAGGAAATTATTCTGAAGCATTAGAATTATACTTAATAAATCAATAAAAACTTTTCCACAGCTTCAATTATTGAGGAAGTTGTTTATTATGTTAGAATAAGAAAATTCGCGGTTCTCGTGACTATTACGTAAAGTCGCGAGACAAAGGTCGACGCGATGATAATAAATTAAAAAATAATTACTGAAAAATAATTTAAATGCCTAGTTTAGTAAAAAAGATTGTAGCGACTGTAACCACTGTTACCTGCGCTGTTTGGTTAGTTGGCCCTGGTGTCGCTCAGGCAGTTACTGCTGAAGAGCTTTTAGCTCAGATTCAGCAACTTCAAGAGCAGCTTGCCCAACTTCAAACTCAATATCAAGAGCTAGTTGGAGAAGCTCCAGCTACTGGTGTTC
>CAZVTU010000046.1:0-5154 GCA_964630295.1 uncultured Candidatus Saccharibacteria bacterium | reverse complement strand
ATCGCTACTTGATAATTATTTCTTACCGCTCTTACCATCGTTCTCAGAGCTATTTCAGTTTTACCAAAACCAACATCACCACAAATAATTCTATCCATGGGTTGTTCAGTCTCTAAATCTCTTTTTATATCTTCCACTGCTTGAATTTGGTCAGGCGTTTCTTCATATTGAAAAGTTGAGGTAATCTGATCATCTATTTCCTCATCAATTAGATAGGGGGGTCTGGTAGTAATTTCTCTTTTGGCGTATATTTCTAAAAGTTCTTTGGCTAATTTTTCTGTTTCTTCTTTTACTTTTCTTTTTACTCTCTGCCAAATAGTAGATCCTAATCTAGATATTTTAGGTTCTACAAAACCTATATATCTCGATAATTTTCTCTCTAACCCAACCGGAACATAAAGTTTATCTCCCTGGGCATATTCCAGAACATAGTATTTCGTATATGGTATGTCGTATTTGGTATGTTGAGATTTTTCTTTTCCTGCATCTGATAGGCAAGATACCATAGAAGAAAATCCTATAAATCGACCAACTCCGTGATCGAGGTGAACCAGATAGTTTCCAGTTTTCAATCCTTTTAAATCCGAGAATAATTTCTGAGATTTTAATTTCTTTTTCAAAATCTCTTTTGTTGTTTTTTCATCTTCGACTTCTATTTTTAATCTTTCAATATTTTCAATCTTATTTCCTAAAAATTCAAAACGAATAGCAAAATTAGAATTTATTGGGAAAACATCAATAATCCCCCCTCTTTGAGAGAATTCTCCGGGTTCTGAAACTTGGAGAACTTTTTCATAGCCCATTTCATCGAGTTTTCTTAAAATTTCTGAAAAATTAAATTTTTGATCCTTTTCTAAAAATAAAATGTTATCCTGGAAAAAAGATTGGGTGCGGCTGGCTTCTAAAATTTTCTTTTTATTTTGTTCAATCCAAAAATTCCCCTTTTCTAAAAAGTAGGGGGTGATACCACAGATCAAAACTTTATCCATACTATTTAATCTTGACAAATCCATCCAATTTAGTATAATATCTTATTTAGCAAAAATTGTCAAAAGATTTTTATCCTTTGGTCTATCTGCGAGTGGCTAAGATCCCAGATAATCCCTCCTAAGTCTGGGAGCCGAAAATTCTAGCGTTTGGAAGTTATCTTCTTTAAATGCTAGAGCTCGCAGGTAGGCCAAAGGATAAAATCTATTTATTAAACTCTTGCATTGCTTTTTCTAGGCCCTCCTCTAAAAAAATTTCAATCGCGGTGGCGGTTTTTTTTATTACTTCTTTAACTATCTTTTCCTCTTTTCTATTAAATTTTTGAAGGACAAACTTTTCTGGTCTTTTTGGTTTGCCTAATTTTGGACAAATTCCAATTCGAAACCTCACAAAATTTTTTGTTCCTAGACTTTTAATTATTGACTCTACACCTTTATGACCAGCCGCCCCCCGATTTTTAACAATTCTAATCTTCCCTAAAGGTAAGTCAATATCATCGTGGATGATGATTAAATCCTCAACTTTCAATTTATGATTTTTAATAAGCCCTTTTACTGCTAAACCCGATTGATTCATATATACTTGAGGTTTAGCTAAAATTATTCCTTTTAAATTCAAGGATTCCAATTCATCGATTACTCTTGAGCCGATGTTGTGGCGAGTTTTTTGAAATTTTCGTCCAGGATTGCCCAATCCAACAATTAAGACCATTATCTTAGTATAACTTGATTTCAAATAAAAAAATAGTATAATACTAAAATGATGAAGAAATTTCTTTTGTTTACTTGGGAAATCGCTAAGATAATTATTATTGCCTTAATAATAGTTGTTCCTATTCGCTATTTTTTATTTCAACCTTTCTTTGTTAAGGGTCAATCAATGGAACCGAATTTTGAAAATGGTGACTATTTAATTGTCGATGAAATTTCCTATAGATTTAGAAATCCTCAAAGAGGAGAAGTAGTAGTTTTTAAATATCCCAACAATCCTTCCCAGCGTTATATTAAAAGGATTATTGGTCTTCCTGGAGAAACGATTAAGATAGCCGATGGTCAAGTTATTATTTTTAATAATGACGGTAGAAAGATTTTAGATGAGGGGGATTACCTTAATCCCTCTACATTTACTCCGGGCAATATTAGGATAACCTTAGATGATAACGAGTATTTTGTATTGGGTGACAATAGAATAGCTTCGGCCGATTCAAGACGTTGGGGACCATTACCAAAAGAAGACATTATTGGTCGAGTTTTTATTCGCGCTTGGCCCTTCGCTGCTTTAGCAAAAATAGAAGCCCCGGAATATTAATTTATGGCCAAAAAACCAAAATTTCAAAAACCAGCTGGAATGCACGATATTTTACCAGGGGAACAGAAATACTTTCAAAAAATTTATAATGTTTGTGAAAATGTAGCTAATTTCTACGGATTTAAAAGAATTGATACACCAATTTTAGAAGAAACTGAACTTTTTTCGAAAGGTACTGGTTTGACGACTGATATTGTTCAGAAACAAATGTACAATCTCAGAACTAAAGGAGGAGATTATTTAACTTTACGACCTGAATTTACCCCTGGGATAGTAAGAGCTTATATTGAGCATGGAATGAAAAATCTTCCTCAACCAGTTAAACTTTATTCAATGGGACCGGTTTTTAGATACGAAAAAGCTCAAGCTGGCCGTTATCGTCAGTTCCACCAATTCAACCTTGAAGTTATTGGAGAAGGGAGTCCAGTGATTGACACTCAGATTATTCAAATTTTTTATAATATTTTAACTGAGCTTAAATTAAAGAATCTAATCATTGAAATAAATAGTATTGGGGACAGTCAGTGTCGACCCTACTATAAAAAACTTTTAGTCAATTATTTTAAATCTCGAGAATCGGCTTTATGTGCAGATTGTCGACGTAGACTACGTGAGAACCCTTTGAGGATTTTAGATTGTAAAGAAGAAAAATGTCAAAGAATAATTAGTCAAGCTCCCCAGCTAATTGACCACCTTTGTGAAGAGTGTCACCATCATTTTAAATCAGTTTTAGAGTTTCTGGACGAAATTGAGTTACCCTATCATTTAAATCCTTATTTAGTAAGGGGTTTGGATTACTACACAAAAACAGCATTTGAAATTTTCTCTGAACTTCCTCAGAAAACAGAAGAGAAAGAATTTTTATCTAAAAACGCTTTGGTTGGCGGTGGAAGATACGATAATTTAGTTAAATTATTAGGAGGGGAAGACACAAAGGCAGCTGGAGCAGCAATGGGTGTCGAAAGGGTAATAGAAGCCATAAAAATTAAAGGGATAAAGTTTCCCAAATCTCCTCTTCCCTCTGTCTTTTTAGCGCAATTAGGTAATTTGGCTAAAAGAAAGACATTAAAACTTTTAGAAGATTTCAGAAAAGCCAAGATCCAGGTTGCCGAATCTTTTGGTAGAGATTCTTTAAAAGCTCAGTTAAAATTAGCAGATAAGATTGGGGCAAAATATACTTTAATTTTAGGTCAAAAAGAAGCATTAGAAGGAACTATTATTATTAGGGATATGAAATCTGGCAAGCAAGATACGCTAAAATTGGAAAAAGCAGTAAAAGAAATAAAAAAGCGTTTAAAAAAATGAATAATTGCATATTTTGTAAAATAATAAATAAAGAGACACCAGCTGAGATTGTTTATGAAAATGAACAAATAATTGCTTTTAAAGATATAAAACCCTCAGCTCCAGTTCATATTTTAATTCTTCCGAAGAATCACATTCCCACTGTGAATCATTTAGGAGAAAAAGATAGAGAATTAATCGGAGAGTTAATTTTAACTGCTCAAAAAATAGCCAAAACTCAAGGGGTGAAAGAAACTGGTTATAAATTAGTTTTTAATGTAGGAAAAGGAGGAGGACAGATAATTGATCATCTTCATTTACATTTATTAGGTGGCTGGCCAAATGAAAAAGAAAGAAATGTTCCGGGTATGCCTTAGAAATTAATTAAAAATAAAATAAAAATATGGTTATAGAAGTAAAAAAACAACAACGAGAAACAACCCAGAGTCTAATTAGACGCTTTACGAGAAAAGTTCAACAAAGCGGAATTTTACTTCGGGCAAGAGAAAGTCGTTTTCATCAGCGGGCTAAATCTCGCCAGATGAAACAGAGAGCAGCCCTCAGAAGAGAAAAGTTAAAAAGAGAATACGAGAAATTAAAAAAGTTAGGAAAGCTAACTTAATAAATTATGCTTAAAGAAAAGATTCAGCATAATCTTGGGGAGGCAATGAAGAATAAAAAAGAGTTAGAGACCTCGGTTTTAAGGCTAATTACTGCTGCAATTTTAAATAGAGAAAAGGAAAAACGTTTTAAACTCAGTAAAGAAAAAGAAAATGTCTCTGAGGCAGATTTAGAAAAAGACAGCCAATTAACGGACGAAGAAGTAGTGGAAATTCTCTCTTCCGAAGTAAAAAAAAGAAAAGAAGCTATTGAAGAGTTTGAGAAAGGAGGAAGAAATGACTTAGCAGAAAAAGAAAAAAAGGAATTGGAAATTTTACAGAACTATTTACCCGAACAACTTTCAGAAGAAGAAGTCAAAAATTTAGCTAAAGAAGTAATTGAAAAAGTAGAGGCAAAAGAGATAAAAGATATGGGCAGAGTGATGTCAGAGTTAATGCCGAAAGTTAAAGGAAGAGCTGATGGTTCTTTGGTTTCAAAAATTGTTAAGGAGTTATTAACTTCATGATCGAAGTTAATAATTTGACGACTAAACAAATTAACGAGAAATTTTTTAAAAAAGTTAGCGAATTTATTTTAAAAAGAGAAAAGAAAAGATTAGAATTATCCATTGTTTTAGTAGGGGGAAAAAAGATAAGAGAATTAAACAAAAAATATCGAAAGAAAAATCGTTTAACTGATGTTTTAGCCTTTTCTTATAATCATTCTGGCGAGATAGTCATTTGCCTTGAGCAGGTAAGGAAAAATGCTACGAGATTTAATTCTAATTATAAGAAAGAACTAACTCAAGTTTTAATCCACGGTATTTTGCATCTTTTAGGGTATGATCATGAGAAATCTCAGAAAAAAGCGGAGTTAATGGAGAGGAAACAAAATTATTATTTGAAACTATGTCAAAAAATAATTTAATTACAGGATTAGACATTGGTACAGGAACAATTAAAATATTAGCAGCAA
>CAZVTU010000045.1:0-5155 GCA_964630295.1 uncultured Candidatus Saccharibacteria bacterium | reverse complement strand
TCTCTAAAATTATTTCTTTATTCTTATTGGTGGCGATTTTAGTTATGCCGTCTTTTTTAACATTAGCTCAAATGACTCCTCAAGAAGAGCGCCAAGCTTTAGAAGAAGAACTGAAAGAGTTAGAAGAAAAGATTGCTCAATATGAAACAGATATTACCAAAACTGAGAAAGAGAAGAGAACCTTGCAGAACCAGATTTATATCCTTAGAAAACGAATTGAACAATTAGACCTTCAAATTTATCAGTCGAACCTAATGATAAAAGATCTTAGTTACCAAATAAAGGATACTGAATTATCAATCGACCAGACCGAGAAAAAAATTAAAAAGAGTAGGGCTGATTTAGCTAGTATTCTTCAGCTCATTTATGAAAAAGATCAACGTTCAATCATTGAAATTTTACTTTCAGAAGCAGAGCTTTCTGATTTCTTTGACGATTTAATGGCCCTAGAAACTCTAAATTCTAAAAGTAAAGAACTTTTAGAAGACATCAAAAGTTTAAAAGCAACTCTGGAAAGTCAGAAAGAGGCGTTGGATGAAGAAAAAGCTGACTTAGAGAATGTGGTTAAGATTAAATTACTTCAAAAACAGAAAAGCGAAAGCATTAAAAAAGAGAAAGATTATTTCTTAAGATTAACTGAGGCTGAATACCAAGAGTATCTTAAAAAGAAAGCAGAAGCCGAAAAAAGAGCAGCGGAAATTAGAGCCAGAATCTTTGAATTAATTGGTGTACCTAAAGCTCCTACTTTTGGTGAGGCTTATGAAATTGCCAAATACGTAGAATCAATAACTGGGGTAAGACCTGCTCTTTTATTAGCAGTAATGACCCAAGAGTCAAATATTGGCAAAAATGTTGGCCAATGTTACTTAAAGGATCCTTCAACGGGGTCAGGAGTAACTGCTTATAATGGTAAAAAAATCTCTCGAGTAATGAATCCTACTAGAGATGTTCCGTATTTTCTTGCAATTACTCAAGAATTAGGTCGGGATCCTTATAATACCCCAGTTTCTTGTCCAATGAGTGTCGGTTGGGGAGGAGCAATGGGACCAGCTCAATTTATTCCTGATACCTGGGCTAACCCAAAATATGGCTACGGGCAGAAAGTAAGTGAAATTACCGGTAAAACTGCTGATCCTTGGAATATTAAAGATGCCTTTTTAGCCGCCGGTTTGTATTTAAGAGATCTAGGGGCAAGTAGTAATGAATTTAAGGCTGTAATGAGATATTTTTCGGGATATCGTTGGTCAAAATGGGAGGAATTTTATGGAAGATCTGTATTAGCAATAGCCGCTCGTTATGAAGAAGACATCAAACAGATTGAAGCGACTGGATAATTGGATCTAATTTCCCATCCATAATTTCCTCAATGTTGTGAAAACTTTTTTTAATTCGATGATCGGTTACTCTGTCTTGAGGAAAATTATAAGTCCTAATTTTCTCAGCGCGTTTCGCCCACTTAATTTGCGAGCGTCTTTTTTCACTTAATTTTTCCAATTCTTCCATCTCTTTTTTTTCTAAAAGCTTGGCTTCCAAAATTGCTAAAGCGTTTTCTTTGTTTTGTAATTGGTTTCTTTCAGTCTGGGAAGTGACAACAATACCCGAAGGTAAATGAGTAATTCTTACTGCCGTTTCCCTCCGATTGACATATTGACCGCCAGGACCCGAAGCTCGATAGGTGTCAATTTTTAAGTCCTCAGGTTTTATCTTAATTGTTGCTTTTTTTGGTTTTGGTAAAACAGCTACTGAAGCTGTTGAGGTGTGAATTCGGCCAGATTTTTCAGTTTCTGGAATTCTTTGGACCCGATGAACTCCTCCCTCAAATTGCATTTTTGAAAAGACATCTCCATTTTTTAATTCAAAGGTAATTTCTTTAAAACCACCAAGTTCTGAAAGTCTGGAATCTAAAATTTTTTGTTTCCAGCCCTGGGAAGAAGCATATTTTGAGTACATTCTAAATAAATCAGCAGCAAAGAGAGCTGCTTCTTCTCCTCCTGTTCCAGCTCTAATTTCTACAATAACTGCTTGTTCTCCAGGTTGTTTACTATCTGACGACAATTGAGATTCTTCTTTCGAAAGCAGTTCTTTTAGCTCTTTTTCTAATTTTTTTTCCTTCTCTTTTAATTGAATAATTTCAGCTTCAGCCAAAGAATAAAGCTCTTCATCTTCTTTTGATTTTAGAATTGTTTTATTTTCTTCAATCTTATTCTTAATTTCTTCAATCTCTTTCCCTTTTTCAATAATTTTTTCTAGGAAACTCTTTTTTCGATTTAATTCTTCAAATTTCTCCCAATTAGAAATTAGCTCAGGATCGCTGAGCTGTTGAATGATTTTTTGATATTCGAGTTCAGTTTTTTTTAGATCGGCTGACATATTATTTCTTCTTTTCTTCTTTCTTTGCCAATCTTTTTCTAAACTTTTCTACTCTACCAGCTGTATCAACAATTTTTTCTTTCCCAGTATAAAAAGGATGACACTGGGAACAGATTTCTACTTCAATAAACTCTTTAGTTGAACCTACCTGAAAAGTATTTCCACAAGCACATTGGACTCTAGCATTTTCGTAATATTTTGGATGAATATCTTTTTTTGGCATATATTTTATATTAATATAATTTAAGAATAAATCAAGGGAGCTTGCCATAGAATTTAATTTGTGCTAAATTAAAAATTAGTTTTATGGTTGAAACCAAGGAAAAAAATAAAAAACTTGAGGTAAAACTTGATCTTGAAGAAATGCTTCAAGCTGGTCTTCATTTTGGTCATCGAACTTCTCGGATTCATCCCAAGATGAAGCCTTATTTAGCAGGGGTAAGAAATACAGTTCACATCATTGATTTAAAGAAAACAGCTGAAAAATTTAAAAAAGCTTTAGAGTTTATTCAGAAACTTATTTCTGAGAATAAAACTCTGCTGATTGTAGGAACAAAAATCCAAGCTAAAGATTTAGTAAAAAATTTTGCTGAAGAGTGTAAGCTTCCTTATGTTTCTGAAAGGTGGTTAGGAGGAACGATTACCAATTTTGATGCAATAAAAAAGAGATTAGAATATTTTAAAGAGTTAGAAAGGAAGAAAAAATCTGGTGAGTTAGATAAATATACTAAAAAAGAAAGAGCTCAAATCGATGAAGAGCTTCAAAAATTAGAAATTAAATTTGGCGGAATTAAAGATTTAGAGAAAATACCCGATGCCATTTTTGTTTTAGATATGGAAAAAGATGCTTTAGCTGTTAAGGAAGCTAAGATGAAGGGAGTAAAAATCATTGGAATTTCAGACACGAATGCCGATCCCACTTTAGTTGACTACCCAATTCCTGCTAATGACGATGCGATTAGTTCTTTAAAGTATATTTTAGATAAAGTTAAGGAAGTAATATTAAAAGCAAGACCTCAAAAATGATTCCCATTGATAAAATAAAACAACTAAGAGAGATAACTGCAGCTTCTATTACTGACTGTAAAAAAGCCCTTGAGAAAGCTAAGGGTGATTTAGAAAAAGCAAAAGAAATCCTTAGAGAGTGGGGGAAAGATTTTGCTAAAAAGAAAACAGAGAGATTGACTTCTCAAGGGATAATTGAAAGCTATATTCATCCAAATAAAAAAATTGGCGTACTTATTGAGTTAGATTGTGAAACAGATTTTGTAGCCAAAAACCAAATTTTTAAAAATTTAGCTCATGAACTATGCTTACAAATTGCTGCGATGGGTGAAGAATCTCCCCTCTTAGAACAACCTTGGATAAAGGATGAAAGCCGAACTATTAAAGAATTAATTGACGAGTATATAGCTAAATTAGGAGAAAATATCGTGGTAAAGAGATTTACTCGTTACGAAATCTAAAAAATGATAGAATTAATCTTTCTAATTATTTTAATTTGCAGTTTGGTAGGAATGGGGGTTATTGTCTTCCGAAAGATACCTCTACTTTTGGAATTACCGGAGACATCTCCTTCTAAATTTAACTGGCAAAATTTTCTTTTAAAAACAAAAAATTCAATTCCTTTTAAAGGAATTCCAATTGAGATATTTTTACAAAAAATTCTTTCTAAAATTAGAATTTTAACTTTAAAAACTGATAACAAAACTTCCAGTCTACTTCAAAAATTAAGAGAACGCTCACTAAAAAAAAGAATCAACGATAATGACAATTATTGGCAGGAAATAAAAAAGAAAATCAAATAATCTTGCCGAGGTAACTCAGCGGAAGAGTAGCTGTTTTGTAAACAGCAAGTCGTGGGTTCGAATCCCACCCTCGGCTTCAAGCACTTGACAAAGATTTTTTAAAAAGTAAAATTTAAAATGGAGAGATAATAAAAGTATAAATATGGTTAAGAAGAAATCAAAAAAAGAAGAAGTGTAAAGGCTGTTAAAGAAAAATTTAAGAAAACCGAAGAGAAAGGTTAGAAAAAAATCAGGACTCTCTTCCTGATTTTTTCATCGAATTTTAAAGAGAAAGCACTTTTAAAACAAAAATATAGTAAGATTGGTTTTTTGAAGTTGTCCCGAAATTGTCTTGTCGTGGCCTCCAAAAATCATAAGATTTTTGGAGAAGAGCGGCAAAACGCGGTGCGACTTTCTCAAATTGTGAAAACAATTTGAGTAGAGCATCCGCGGTTATGACGCGAGAGAGTTTGATCCTGGCTCAGGATGAACGCTGGCGGCGTGGATAAGGCATGCAAGTCGAGCGCTCCATGAGATGTCGCGCAAGCGCTATCTTATGGGGAGCGGCGAACGGGTTAGTAACACGTAGATAACCAACCCCATTCACGGGCATAATCCGTCGAAAGGCGGACTAATTCCCGATGGTTCCCGATGACTTCGGTTTTTCGGGATAAAGGTGTAGAGCAATCTATACCGGAATGGGATGGGTCTGCGGCCTATCAGCTAGTTGGTGAGGTAATGGCTCACCAAGGCGATGACGGGTAGGCGGTGTGAGAGCATGACCGCCAACAATGGGACTGAGACACGGCCCATACTCCTACGGGAGGCAGCAGTCGAGAATATTGGTCAATGGGGGAAACCCTGAACCAGCGACGCCGCGTGCTTGAAGAAGCCCTTCGGGGTGTAAAGAGCTTTTCTGGAGGGAGAATCCCGCTTCGCGGGATGACAGTACTCCAGGAATAAGAGGGTGCTAATCACGTGCCAGCAGCCGCGGTAAT
>CAZVTU010000044.1:0-5171 GCA_964630295.1 uncultured Candidatus Saccharibacteria bacterium | reverse complement strand
GACAACTTAGACGACTGGGGTAGTACCGTAAATGACAACTTAGACGACTGGGGTAGTACCGTAAATGACAACTTAGACGACTGGGGTAGTACCGTAAATGACAACTTAGACGACTGGGGTAATACCGTAGATGATAATTTGGATGATTGGGGTGACCAAACTGATGATTTATTAACTAGTTGGGGATTTGATTGGTTAGGAGATTTTGTCAATACTAGCGCTGACACATTGGGAGATATTGTTGAAACTAGTGCCGATTGGTTAGGAGATACTATTGATACCGCTGCTGATGCACTAGGAGATTTTGTTGATACTAGTACTAATGCACTAGGAGATTTTGTTGATACCGCGGCCGATGCAATAGGAGATGCTGTTGAGGCTGTAGGTGATTTTTTTTCTGGTTTGTTTGGCGGAGGAGAGGAGGTTGTTTCTGAGCCCACTAGCGCCGTTGAAACCTCTTGTTCCTCTTGTTCTTCCTGTTCTTCTTGTGCTTCTTGCGCCTCTTGCTACTCTTGCTACTCTTGCTACTCCTGCTACTCCTGCTACTCCTGCTACTCTTGCTACTCTTGTTACTCCTGTTATTCTTGCTACTCTTGCTACTCTTGCTACTCCTGTTACTCCTGCTATTCTTGTTATTTCTAAATAAAAATATAAATTGATTTTTTCATGTTTTATTTATTTAAACCAAATAAAAATCTTTTAATACCTCTTTTGTTGGGTTTATTTATTTTAACACTCCAGGGATTACCCTTAAAATTGGTTTCTCAAACTAAAGAAGCTAATCTTTTCTTAGCGGGTCCTAAACAGGTTTTAGTTAATCCTCAAACAAACTATCTGTTTGTTTTAAACCGAGTAAGTAATAAACTTTCCATTCTCAATGCTAAAGAAAAAAAATTTATTGTTAATCTTCCGATTGATGGCGAGAACCCAATTAGTATGAAATCAGACAAAAAAGGAAATTTGTACGTCCTTAATAAGGATAGTAATAATTTAACAATATTCCCTTTCTTATTCTCAAAAAGTGATTTTAGTCAAAAGTCAATTAGTCAGATTATTAGAGAAAGAAAAACAATTCCTACTTTTCAGACTCCCGGAGCTTTTGCTATTGATGAAGAACTGGAAAAAATTTACATTACTAATCCGGCAGTAAGGAACCTTTTAATTTACGAGCAAAAGATTAATAAGTTTTCTTCACGGGAAACCGGCAGGGGACCAAGTAAAATTTTGGTTAATCCCAATAATCACAAAGTTTACATAACAAATATTTTTGATAAAAGTTTATCAATATTTAATGGTAAAACCAACGAATGGATTAAAAATTTAGAAATTGGAAATCCCGCCTTCAATTTATTATTAGGTCCAGAAAATAAGATATTCGTTTCTAGCCAAAAAGATAATCATATTCTAATAATTGATGGAACTACCGATAAAATAATCGGAAAAATTGAAAATGGTTTAGACAGACCAGGAAGGATGGCGATTGATTTTCTTTTGAGAAAACTTTTTGTTATCAATCGGAACAGCAGTTCTTTAAGTATTTTTAATCTGACAGATTACAGATTTCTTAAAAATATTTCTTTGCCCCCGGGCTCTTTTCCTAGTGCAGTTTCAATTAATAAAGATTTAAATTTAGCTTTTGTTGTGAATCAAGGGAAGGACAGCATTTCGATTATTGATAATTTAGAGAACAGATTAATTACCACCTTAGAAGTTAGAGCTAATCCAGGCAGAGCTGAAATTGATTCTTCCTCAAATAAAATTTACATTCCTCACGCTTCAGCCAATATTATCACCGTAATTAATTTACTAACGAGGGGCAACTTTAAGATTGAGACGATTGAGAATTCTAATCCAACAGAAACAACATTTGCTTTACCGCTCGGATTAGCGGTAAATAAAGAGAAAAATGAAATTTATGTCTTAAATAATATCTCAGAAAACTTCCTTATTATTGATGGAAAGAATTTTAATATAGAAAAGAAAATTTCTGTTGGTTCCAATCCTCAAAAAATTCTTTTTATTCCAGAATCAAATAAAATTTTAGTTCTAAACAGCGGTGAAAATAGTATTACGCGATACAATCTTATCGACGGAACAATCAAAGAAATTCTTACAGGAAAAGCACCAATTGATTGGTTATTTAATCCGAAAACTAACCTAATTTATACTCTTAATTCTTCCAGTCAATCTCTTTCCGTTATTGATTTAGAAAAAGAAATTCGCTTAACTGAGATACCAATAGAAAGTAGGCCGGGGGCTATTGCTTTGGATTCTGGTCGAAATAAAATTTATCTAAGCTTACCAAATGTCAAAAAAATACTTGTAATAGATGGCAAGACAAATCAAATTATAAATATAATTAAAACAGAGTTAGCACCTTATAACATTCTCTGTGATCCATCTTCAAATAGAATTTTTGTTGCTAATAACAATGATGCTAGTTTGACAGTTATTGATGGCCAATCAAACCAAATTATCAAAACCTTAACAGTTGGCTCTTTCCCCACCTACTTTGCTTTCGATGGAAGGAAAATTTATCTTAGTATCACTGGACAAAACAGAATTAGGGTTATTGATCCAAATAACCTTGATGATACTCCGGCCACTATTAGAACAACGATGAATCCGACAAAGATAATTATTAACCCAGAAAAAGAAAAAATCTTTACTTTATCAAAAGGGGGTTTTTTAAACATTGCTAAAGTGAAAAGTTCTAAATCTTCTTTTTTGGATATCTATAAAACAGCTGAGATTTCAAAAAAATCAGGTAGAGGAATTTTAGCTGATTTAGCTTATAACCAAAAGACAAAAAAATTGTTCGTTGTTATGAGCGAAGCTAATGCTTTGGCTATCGTCGAT
The DNA here is from genome assembly GCA_964630295.1 of uncultured Candidatus Saccharibacteria bacterium. Taxonomy (GTDB): domain Bacteria; phylum Patescibacteriota; class Minisyncoccia; order Minisyncoccales; family RBG-13-42-11; genus CAZVTU01. The sequence continues at coordinate 2,312 of CAZVTU010000044.1, read as the reverse complement.
ATATTAAGTGGTAGATTAGAAAAAGTTATTACCAATAGCGGAGTCAAAACTATTAAAGGATTATCTTTTAGTAGTAAAATATTAAGATTCTTCGGGCAGTACATTTTTATTATTTTATTTTTAATAATAATTGGCTTCCTGATTTATTATTTCAGAGATAAAATTCTTAAATATCTATCTTTAAAGAGAAAATGAAAAATTATTTTTCTAATTATTCAAAATTAGTTATTTTTCTGATTTTTATTATTGGAATTATGACTGCTTCTTTGGTTTATGCTTTAACTTGCACTTGGACAGAAACAAAAATAACTCCAGCTAAAACCATATATCATCCAGCTGAAGAACATTGTGAGTCAGTAACTGTTCCCGGAAGTTGTTATTCAATTTGTGGTCAAGGAGAATATTGCGAACCAGATACTACTCAACAGGAATGTTATACTCTCCCTGCTTGGGAAGAAGAAATTCCTCAAAAAACAGAGCAAATCGAGAAAAAAGAAGAATGTCCACAGACCTCTTTTCAATGCAGTAGTATCTATCCTTGCCAAAGTTTAAAAACTGAATATATTTGCGGTTTTGAAGGTTGTGAGCTTCAAACTTCTTACATTATTGATGATTCCTGTACTGATCTTTGCAGCCCTGGAGAAATATGTTCTGAAGGAAAATGTGTCAAAACTTGTGATACAGCTTGTATTTCTCAAGGATATGCCGGAGGTTGTTGTGGTAGTCAAGGTAATTGTTCTGAGATGTGTTTGGCTGGTGGATATAGTAAAGAAGTAATTAATATCGGAAGCCAGGGAGATTGCAAGGAAAGTTGGTTTCCGACCACTAAGAGTTGTTATTGTTGCCAACCAATGATTGAAACAAAAATAGATTGTGCTTTTTCCAATTGTATTTTTGATGCAACTTCAATTAAGTACGGAGAAAAGGTAGCGGTAGGAGGGTATCTTAGGACAAGCGATGGGAAACCTATTTCAGGAAGAAATCTCTCTTTATGGTATTGGTCTGAAGAAAGTAAAGAATATAAAAAAGTAATGGATCTTGGAAAGACTAACTCCAATGGGTATGTTGGAAAATATTGGTCACCCGAGGATATTTACGGATGGCCAGAAACTAAAGATTCTTATATGGGTAGTCACCGCTATGTTTTATTTTTTGAGGGTGATGATCTTTATAAGAAGAGTCAAACTTCAGATTATGCTCTGAACGTTGAGTTCACTCCAATTTGTCAATCTAAAGGAGCTGTGGGCGGAGAGGTCGTACCTTTCCATTGTACCGGATATAATGATACTTGTGGTTGGTTTACCTGGCGCGCTTTTGAGATACCAATGGGAGCTTCGACTGTCTGTACGATCGGAAATGATTGTTCTTTTGCTCTTTCCAATACCTTAATTAAATATCGAGGAGATAGTTGTATTGGTTCGGAAACAATCTGTCAAACTGGCGGTTGTCCTAACTATTCTGGAAAGAATGGTGAAAATTGCACCGTTAGAAAGTCTGATTGTTCCACTATCTTTCTTGGTTCTTATGGGGTAATGAATTCTGGGTATTGGGATGCTTCAGAGAAAAAATGTGTTCAATGTACTACTGATGGAAAAGAAAAAGCAGTTTGTGGTGACACTAATAGTATTTATTTAAAATGTGATTATTGGAACAAAGATAACGCCGCCTGCCAAGGTCAAACCAATGGCCAATGTGAATTAGCTTGTAATTCAAAGATTGATCCTATCTGTGATGACCGAGTACCTGGGAAACCATTTTGGTATAATGGTATTCAATATACTTGTGATGATAAGTGTCAAATAGGAGATAAACTTCCTCCCAAAATAACAATAAAAGTATTGGATGAAAACAATGAGGAGAAAGATCCTAATGATCCAACTATTTTCTTAAAAGCAGGCACCTATACTTTAGAAATAACTATCGATGATCAAGGAAAATTTCCTTCTGGTTTAGATCGTTATTATGGTTGGGTTGGCCGGGATACAGATAAAGATGATAGCTTTTCTCTTCGTTATTTAAATAAAGAATTTTCTAAAAATTATTCCAAGTTAGAATATAAGAAAATTGATTTCTTTAAAAAACATTTCACAGTAGGAAAAGATAAAGATTGTAGCACTGAGGGTAGGAGAAAATGTCAGGCAAGGATTAAAGTCTGGGATAGATTTGGCAATCTTGCTTCGACAACTATATCATTTAATATTGACATAACTCCTCCGCAAACAGAGATAAAATAATTCCCTCCTTTTCTCTAAACATAAAAAGAGAGAACCCCTCAATTTGAGGGGTTCTTGTTAAGACTGCTGAGATCGATA
>CAZVTU010000043.1:0-5293 GCA_964630295.1 uncultured Candidatus Saccharibacteria bacterium | reverse complement strand
TTTTTCTTTGCAAGGACTCAACCATTATGGAGTTTCTTACATTGTTAAAAATTATTGGTTAAATAAAATTTATCCGAAAGAAATTAGAGAAGCCAATGAATCTGGCGATTTTCATTTGCATAACTTAGATACTTTAGGTCCGTATTGTGCCGGTTGGGATCTTTACGATTTATTACTAAAGGGTTTTGGTGGTGTGTCTGGAAAAGTAGAAACAAAACCCGCTAAACATTTTCGAGCAATCCTGGGCCAAGTAGTAAATTTCTTGTATACCCTTCAAGGTGAAACAGCCGGAGCTGTTGCTTTCTCAAACTTCGATACCTTATTAGCTCCTTTCATTCGTTATGATAATTTAAATTATCAGCAAGTTAAACAAGCTCTCCAGGAATTTTTGTTTAATATGGCTGTGCCCACTCGGGTAGGATTCCAATGTCCTTTTTCCAACATTACTTTAGATTTGAAGCCCTCTCCAGTGTTTGCTAAACAACCAGTGATTATCGGCGGTAAACCCCAGAAAGAAACTTATCAGGAGTTTGAAGAAGAAATGAAAATTTTTGATCGAGCTCTTTATGAAGTAATGTTAGAAGGCGATAAATCGGGTCGGCCATTTCATTTTCCCATACCAACAATCAATATTACTAAGGATTTTCCTTGGGATGAACCGGATTTCAATGGAGTTTTTGAAGCTTCAGCTAAATATGGGACTAATTATTTCGCCAACTACATAAACTCAGAGATGAATCCCGAAGATGTTAGAAGTATGTGCTGTCGGCTTAGGTTGGACCTGACTGAGCTTTACAATCGAGGCGGAGGAGGATTATTTGGATCAGGTTCAAAAACCGGAAGTATAGGGGTGGTAACAATTAACTTACCAAGGATTGGTTATCTCTCAAAAACTAAAAAAGAGTTTTTAGAGAGATTGGGCAAGATGATGGATCTGGCAAAAGAAAGTTTAGAGATAAAAAGAAAAACAATTGAGAATTTTATCGAAAAAAGTTTGTATCCATATTCAAAATTTTATCTATCAGATATCAAAAAAGCTAGAGGAGGGTATTATGCTAATCATTTTGCTACCATTGGTTTGGTAGGGATGAACGAAGCCCTTTTGAATTTTATTGGTGAAAATATTGCCTCAAAAAGAGGAAGAAGACTAGCTTTGGAAATAATGGATTTTATGCGAAAGAAATTAGTAAAATATCAAAAGGAAACAGGAAACATTTATAATTTAGAAGCCACGCCAGCCGAGTCAACTGCTTATAGATTGGCTCTCAAAGACAAAGAAAAGTATCCAGACATTATTACGGCTGGAACTAAAAAAGCTCCTTATTATACTAATTCCAGTCAACTGCCGGTAAACTACACGACTGATATTTTTGAATCTCTGAAATTACAGGACGATATTCAATGTAAATATACTGGAGGAACCGTTCTTCACCTTTTCTTAGGAGAGAAAATTTCTGATATCCAAACTGTTAAAGGTTTGATTAAAAAAGTTTTTAGTAACTTTCATTTGCCTTACATTACGATTACCCCCACCTTTTCTATTTGTCCGGTTCACGGTTATCTATCTGGTGAACATTTCCTTTGTCCAAAATGTACAATTAAACAACCCTGCGAAGTTTATTCCAGGATTGTAGGGTATTTGAGGCCCGTTCGTCAGTGGAACGAAGGAAAACGAGAGGAATTCAAAGAGAGGAAAGAATTTAAAATTCCGAAGACAATGGTTATTGCAAAATGATAGAAATTGGTGGGCTTCAAAAAACTACTCTTATTGATTATCCGGGTAAGGTAGCTTGCACCGTTTTTTTAATTGGTTGTAATTTCCGCTGTCCTTTTTGTTATTCATCAGAATTGGTTTTACCAGAAAGAATTAAACTTCAGCCCCGGATTCCGGAAAAAGAATTTTTTGATTTTTTAGAAGAAAGAAAAGGATTGCTTGAGGGAGTAGTAATTTGCGGAGGAGAACCAACAATTCATAAAGATTTACCCAAATTCATTAAAAAAAATAAAAAAATAGGATATTTAATTAAACTTGATACAAACGGTTCCAATCCTGAAATGTTGAAACAATTGACCGCCGAGGGTTTGGTGGACTATGTAGCTATGGATATCAAAGCTCCTAAAGAGAAATATGATAAAGCTACCGGAGTAAAAGTAAAGATTAGAGACATTGAAAAAAGTATTGATATTTTAAAACAAGGAAAAATTGAATATGAGTTTCGAACAACAGTAGTACCCACTATTCATTTAAAGGAAGATGTGATAGAAATTGCTAAATGGTTATCTCCAGCTAAAAAATATTTTCTTCAAAATTTCCGGCCAGAAAAGACAATTAATCCTGAGTTCAAAAAAATAAAGCCCTATTCTGAAGATTTTCTTATTGAAATCCAAAAAGAAATTTCTCCTTATTTTGAAGTTTGTGAAGTAAGGGATTAATTTTTTTCAGTGGGTGATGAAGCATTAGCTTCATCTTCCACTCGATTCTTCCTCAAGAAGCGGAAGAATTTCGCTCTTGACTTAAATTTGTACTTAAATTAAGCTAAATTAAGCTGTGGAAAAGGTCGTTTTTGAAAAAAATTTAACTCTTTAATCTACTATGCAAGGTTACTGTGTAAAATGTAAAGCAAAAAGAGAGATAGCCAATGCTAAAGAAGTAACAATGAAAGGAAAAGGCGGAGTAAAGCGAAAAGCGATAACTGGCACTTGTCCTAAATGTGGGACTAAGATGTTTCGAATATTAGGAAAAGCCTAAAAATAAAGAGGATTTTCGAAAGTCCTCCAGAACAAAACGCTCAAGAATTAACTTGGGCGTTTTGTTTTTTTGCTTAACTTAGTTAAGCAAAATATAATAAAACAATGAGAGAAAATAAGGAGACTGCCATTATTTTAATTTTACTTTTTGTTTCTAATATATTTGCTTGGTTGGCGGTTTATGATTTAAGTCAATCCCAATTACTAGAAGTGACTTTCTTTAATGTTGGTCAGGGGGATGCTATATTTATTGAGACACCTAAAAGACACCAAATTCTAATTGATGGTGGTCCAGATTCGACTATCCTTGAGAAACTTAATGAAGAGATGCCTTTTTATGATCGAACAATAGATTTAATTATCTTAACTCATCCTGAGAAAGATCATTTAGCTGGTTTATTAGATGTTTTAAAGGGTTATAAAGTTGAAAATATCTTATGGACAGGAGTAAAAAGAGAGAAAACTGAATTTGAAGAGTGGCAAAAATTAATTAAAAAAGAAAAAGCTAATATTTTTATTGCTAAAATCGGCCAAAAGGTGGAATTTGAGAAATCTTACATTTATATATTATTTCCCTTTGAAAACTTAGAAGGAAAAGAATTCAAGGGGACAAACAATACTTCTATTGTTTCCAAATTGGTTTTTGATGGAAATTCTTTTTTGTTTACCAGTGATATCTACAAATCGATTGAAGGAGAACTGATTAAAAGGAGATTAGATATTGACTCCGATATTTTAAAAGTTGCTCATCATGGAAGTAAAACTTCCAGTAGCCCAGAATTTATTGAAAAAGTTTCTCCAGAAATCGCTGTAATTCAAGTCGGTAAAGGGAATTCCTACGGTCATCCCCATCCAAAAACTTTGGAAACTTTAAAAAAATATGGTATAAAGATTTTCAGAACTGATTTAGATAGTGATATAAAAATTATTTCTAATGGGAAAAACTATGCGGTTTCCAGTTTTTAAAACAAAATTAAAAAATGTAAAAAAGAAATTTGATTTAAATGATCCTAAAAGTAGAAAAGAGTATTTTGAATTGAAGGCCGGAAAAGAAATAAGAAAATTAAGAAATTATTTTAAAGCAGGGAATACTTTTATTGCTTATTTATTAGGGAAAAAGAATTCAGGAAAGGGAACTTATTCTAAGATGTTTACTGAAGTGGTTTCTCCAGAAAAAGTAGAACACTTTTCTGTCGGAGATATGATTAGAGAAGTAGACAAGGAATTAAAAGATAAGAAGAGAAAGAAAGAGTTGATAAAATTTTTGGAAGAGAATTATCGCGGGTGGTTATCAACAAAAGAATTAATTAAAACCCTGGAGAAAAGAAACACCGAAACTCTTTTACCAACCGAATTAATTTTGGTTTTAACCAAGAGAGAGATTGGTAAAAGGAAAAAGAAGACTCTTTTTATTGATGGTTTCCCCCGCGATTTAGATCAAATAAATTTCTCACTTTTCTTTCGTGATTTAATTGGTTATCGGACAGATCCTGACTTTTTTGTTTTGATAGATGTTCCTGAGTCAGTGATTGACGAAAGAATAAAATGGCGGAGAGTTTGTCCAATTTGTCAAACTTCAAGAAATTTTAAATTATTACCGACGTCCAAAATTGAGTACGACAGAAAAGAAAAGAAATTTTATCTACTATGCGACAATCCTCGTTGTCGACCAGTTAGATTAATTGCCAAAGAGGGAGATGAAAAGGGAATTAGACTAATAAAAGAAAGATTAAAAAAAGATGAAAAGTTGATTAAACAAGCGGTCTCTCTTTATGGGATTCCAAAGGTTTTCTTAAGGAACTCTGTTCCTAAAAGTTTAGCCAGAGATTATATCGATGATTACGAAATTACTCCAGAATATATATATAAATGGGATGATAAAAATAAAAAGGTAATAATTGAAGAGAAGCCCTGGGTGATTTTAGACGACGATGGTAAGCCTTCTTACAGTTTACTTCCACCTCCGGTGGTAGTTTCTCTTATTAAGCAAATAACCGAAGTTTTAAATTTGTAAGGAAAGGATTTGACACGGCTTCTGGCTCAAAGGTATAATTAAATAGGCTCCGTTCCTTCTAGTTAGATCTGGTACAAAAGTTCTTCTAGGGAGTCCGATATGAATCTCTCGTCGTGGCGGGAGACTGAGATTCCCACTTGGAATTTTTTCCGATAAAACTTTCTAGAAGAAAACGGAGCCTTTAAAAACCCCACTTATCGTGGGATTTTTAATTGGTCGGAGTGCCGGGAGTCGAACCCGGGTCGCACCCACCCCAAGGGTGTATACTACCGTTATACTACACTCCGAGTTATTTCGATTTAGCTATCGATTTAATACATTTAGTACAAGCTAAAATTCTCTTTCCAGCAAATTTTTTAAAAGTTGGTTTTTTAATTTCAGAGGGAACCCAGACCCACTGAAGATTGGGATATTTTCTTTTTTTAATGGTTGGATTATATTTTCCTCGAAGTTTTTTTAACCGCCAAACTGTTTGAGATTTTTTTCCGCAGATAGCGCATTGTTTTGCCATATAAAATTATTTTATCAAAT
>CAZVTU010000042.1:0-5297 GCA_964630295.1 uncultured Candidatus Saccharibacteria bacterium | reverse complement strand
CTCGCTCCCTCGCACTAATTTCAGTTTAAAAATGGGTTAAAAAAAGTTGAAAATCCTCTAAAGATCTTCTTTTTTGAAAAATTGAAAAGAACAGAATTCAAACTTTTGGAAAACAGGAACCGGTCGCTTCTTTCCCTGTAATTACCCTGTAATTAAATACAAACCAGTCGCTCCGCTCCAGAAAAATTGACAGGCTTTCTAAAAAAATAAAATAATTTTTTCTTAATCTTACTGGTCTTTAAAAGTCCCACCTTAAGGTAGGACTTTTAATTTGTTAATTTTTTAATAAATCCTTGACCCTGTTAGAAATTTTACAGAAATATGCGTTTTAGAAAATAGCCTTGAATCAAAAATTTCTAACGGGGTTGACAACTAACCTTATCTCATCTATTCTAAAGATAGAAACTTACCGAGCGGTAAGTAAATTATGACTAAATCAAAACAAAGAATTTTAAAAGTAGCTTCCGAACTCTTTTCTGAATTTGGCTTTGCTGGAGTTTCGATGGAGGATATTGCTAAACATCTGGGGATTACCAAGGCTGCTTTGTATTTTCACTTTAAAAGCAAAAAAGAGATTTATTTAAAAATTTTAGAAAGAGCCTTCCAAGAGTTAATAGAGACAATAAACGAAGAAGTTTCCAAAGCAAAATCTTTAAGGGGCTCTATTTTTGGTTTAATTTCCGGTTATTTAAATTTTGGATTGAGAAATAAAAACTTAATTAAAGCCTCCATTTTAAAATTTCCGAAAAGGGACCCAGAGATTGAAAAATTTGTTGCTAAATTAAGAGGAGAAATTGAGAGAAAATTCCAAGAAGTTCTGCAAAAAAAGAAAATTTTGGAAAAAGTTGATTTAAACTTTCTCATTGCTTCTTTGTTAGGAATTATGGATAAGTTAATTTTGGAAGCGGCATTATTCGGCAAAAGGTTGAATATTAAAAAAAGTGCTTTCAGAATTTTAAAGATTTTAAAAATATGAAACCCCGTTAGAAATTATAAAAATTAACGGGATTAGCAAAAGGAGTTATTATGATACAAAAAACAAGTCAAATTTCTAACGGGGCGAAAAAAAGTATTGGTATTGTTACTGACGACGTTGCAGATTTACCCCAAGAAATTTCAAAGGAACATCAAATTGAGATAGTTGCTTGCCAATTCGGCTGGCCGGAAGGGGAAAGTTTATCAGGTAATGATATTTATCAAAAGATGAGAGAGGCTGATAAAAAAGGAATTAAAACTTTGCCGAAAACCTCTCAACCGGCTCCAAAAGCTTATTTAGACGCTTTTAAAAAACAGCTTGAAAAATTTGACGAAGTTCTTTGTATTACTATATCTTCCAAGCTTTCTGGTTGCCATAACTCAGCAAGACAAGCAAAAAACTTTTTAGGGTCGGAAGGCGAAAAAAGAATTTTTATTATTGATTCTTTGAATGCTACTGCCGGCCAGGCCCTTTTTGTTTTGCGGGCAATTGAACTAATTCAAGAGCAAAGAGAAATTAATGAAATTATGAATGAATTAAAAACTTTCATTCCAGACGTTCATCTTTACGGTTTTATGGCTGATCCAAAGTGGTTGGAAACTGGTGGAAGAATGAGTCATCAATTAGCCAACTGGGTAAGAAAATTTCAGAAAATACATCTATATCCTTTTATTGGTATTAAAGATGGAGTAGTTAAAGCAAGGGGTATCACTCGAGGGAAAGACATTCCGGAAGCACTTTTCAGACAAATAGAAGCGAAGAGCAGAAATATTAGACTACCAGGCAAAAAAATCAGGGTAGTAATTACCCATTGTGATAATTTAGAGGCAGCCGAAAAATTAAAAGAGTTGTTGAAAACTAAATTAAAAGCGGAAGTTGTTTTTGTTAATTTAACTACTCCAGTTATTGGAGTTCATGTTGGGCCAGGGAGTTTAGTCGTGGCCTGGGCTCGTTAGTAAACTTACGGAAATAAAAAGGTCGTTTACTAAAACAAAAAAATTATGGAAATTAAAAATTCGCTTAAAAAAGAAGCAATCAAAAAAGCATTTCGGGTTTTGTCAAAGGTTTCTGATAAAAACATTATTAGATTAGCTAATTTAATTGAACAACTTACTCCCAAAAATCATAAAAGGAAAGTAAGATTTATCAGAAATCTTTATGAAAAAAAGCATCCGGCTTTGGTCCTAACAAAAAGAGCTCTTTTTAATGTGAATAAAAATTGTCAAGAAAAAATTTTAGAAAATCTAATTTTAACAGGATTCTTGGAAAATCAGAAAAAAAGAGATAAATCAAGAGACGAAGGTTCGGCTCCTCTTTTTACCCTTTTAATTACACCAACAATGAGATGTAATTTGAGATGCAAAGGTTGTTATGCCCAAAATTATAAAAAAGAAGATGATTTGTCTTTTGAACTTTTGGATAGAATTATTAAAGAAGCAAAAGAAATGGGAGTAGCTTTTTTTACTATTCTTGGTGGAGAGCCATTTATCAGAGAGGACCTTTTCGATATTTATAAAAAACATTCTGATGCTTATTTTCAGGTTTATACCAACGGTACTTTAATTGACGGAAAAATAGCTCAAAAATTAGTAGAAGCTGGCAATGTTATTCCTCAAATTAGCATTGAGGGGTTTGAAAAAGAAACTGATTATAGAAGAGGAAAGGGAACATATAAAAAAATAATAAGAGCAATGGATATTTTGAAAGAAAATGGCGCCCCTTTTGGTTATTCTGTTTGTGTAACCAGAAAAAATGCCGAGGTTGTAACTTCTGATGAATTTGTGGATTTCATGATTGAAAAAGGAGCTTTAATTGGCTGGTACTTTTTGTATATGCCAGTTTGCGGAGATAAAAATACAGAATTAATGCCAACGCCAAAACAGAGAAACAATCAAAGACTTCGCCGAGATTATATCAGAGCCACCAAACCTATTTTTATTATTGATTTTTGGAACGACGCTCCTTATGTCAACGGCTGTATTGCTGGTAAATTCTATTCTCATATTACCAATTTTGGCGATGTTGAACCCTGCATTTTCACTCATTTTGCTCAGGTGAATATAAAAAATACTTCTTTAAAAGAGGCGATGAAATGCCAATTTTTCAAAGAGATTCGGAAGCGCCAGCCCTTTAGTCCAAATCTTTTAATGCCCTGTATGTTGATTGACCATCCAAAGGTGATCAGAGAACTCTGCCAGATTTGCAAACCCTATCCAACTCATCCCGGTGCCAAAACCCTAACCGAAGACCTTAAAGATGATTTAGATAAATACTCCCTTGGGGTTCATCAAATTTATGACAAAATTTGGGAAGAAACAAATAAGCTCGAATAAAAAACTTAATCCGTTAAGACAAATATTATGGAATTATTAACTTCTATAAACCCCATTACCTTGGTTGCCTGGGGAATAATGGGAATAATCATAATCTATTATTGGCTTTCTTATTTCGGCGTATTTAAGTAAGGGTCAGGCTTAAATAAAATTAATTCATTAAATAAAGCTATGGATTTAACTACAGTAGACTTTACTGCTTGGCTGGCAATTAGAGTATGAGCAGTTATAATTATAATTGGCTATTTATTTTGGGCATTGGCGAAAAAGAAATGGCCGTTCTAACTGATAGGAAACTTAATGAAATTGGTAAGGTGTAACGTTAAAATCAAAGTTCCAACAATTATCCCACTAATTACTGCATCTAAAAAATAGTGCTGTTTGGTAAAAAAAGTAGATGCAGTAATTAATCCCGCCGTGATTATCATTGGAACTCCAATTCCTGTCCCAAAATGATAAAGAAAAAATGCTGCTGTCAGCCAAGAAAAAGCAGTATGAAGAGAGGGGAAGGAACAATAAGGAGGAAATTTCTTTTGAAACCATTTAATGAACTTTATACTTTTAGTTTTAGTTTCTGAAAAATTTTCTATCCTTTCTATTCTAGAAGGGTAAAGAACCCAGATTATTATAATAAATAGTGTTAAACTAATATAACAAATTAGTTCTTTTTGAGCGATTTTGCTGGGAGAGGTTATAAACAGCCAAAGAATACCTCCGGTATTAAAAGGATAAGCCATCAAATATATCCATACCCACTTCGGTTTAAAAGGCACTTTTTGGTCCAATTTTGTAGCCGGTCTGCATTGGGTTTTCTTTGTTTCTAACCAAGGGTTAATGAAAAGGTAGGGAATAATAATTACTGTCACTAAAAGAAAAGCTAATAAAAATTTTGATTCCATAAGTTTTTTGAATTATAATCGATTTTTTAAAATTTATGAAGATTTTCAGTAAAAAAGTCAAGAGAATTTTGGCATTTTTAGCCTCCTTTTTATTTGGACTAATTGTTTTAATCGGAATTTTGGGGAAGATAGATTGGAAAGAATTTTGGGAGGCTTTTAGTTCTTTCCCTAAATTAGGTTTTTTTCTAGTTCTTCTTTTAACTTTGGGCTGGGTAGCAATTGGAGTTTTAAGATTGAAGTTAATTTTTAAAAGTAAAGGGTTTAGGTTTTCTCTGGTTGAATTAGGAAAAATTTGGTTGGCTGGGTTTTCAATACTTTATTTTTTCCCTACGTTGCTTTTTGGAGGAGCGGCATTTCAGACTCATATTCTTAATAAAAAATTTTTAGTTCCTTGGCAAAAAAGCATATCTTCGATTTTGATTGATAATGTTTTGGAAATGACCATAGCCCTTTTAGTGATTTTGTTTGGGATTTGTTTTTTTATTATAGAAACTGGCTTTATCTTATTAAAAATTGGGGTTATTTTTATTATATTCTTTCTAATCTTTACTTTTCTTCTCTTTTTTTATTTCAAAAGCTTTAAAAAAGAAAGCGTTTTAAAAATTTTTGTTAAAAAATTTATTCAGAAACTATCTATTAAAAACAAAGTTTTAGAATTTGAAAAAGAAGTTTTCCAATTTTTTAACCTAAAATCAAAAAGTTTCTGGCAAGGAATAACTCTTTCAATTTTAAAGACTTTGGCTAATTTAGGAAGATACAGTGTTTTAATCTATTTTTTAGGAAAGGGGACGAATGTTTTAAGGGCTTTTTCAGTATTATCTTTTTCTTTTGTGGCAAACTTAATTCCCGTTCCTACAGCTTTAGGCAGTCAAGAACTTTTTCAATGCTTGGTATTTAATGCTTTCGGATGGGGTTCGCCTAGTGCTGTTTTGCTGACAATGATTTTAAGGGCGGTTTTAATAAGGGTTACACCCGTTTCCTTATCACCAGCAAGGATTGCCCAATTTATGGGAGCTGCTCCCCGCCAGCGGGGAAGCAAAGAAGGATGAACGTTAATTATCCCATAAGGAGAAATATCTATAATTTCCC
>CAZVTU010000041.1:0-5548 GCA_964630295.1 uncultured Candidatus Saccharibacteria bacterium | reverse complement strand
AAGTTGCCTCCGGACTTATTTTATCCCACAAAAGCCCGGCAATAAATCCGCCGGGCAGAGCCACTAATCCTATAGCGGTATGGAATGTCCCCAAGGCTGTTGCCTTTAAATGTTCAGGCGCTAAATCAACTACAAAAGCTCTTTGCGTCCCATCAATCATAGCAAAAAACATCCCATAGATGAGAAAAAACAGCAAAACACTATAAAAGTTTGAGGTAAATATCAAACCAAAAGAAATGAGAGCAAATATTAAATAACCGGCTATTAAAACGGGCTTTCTGCCAATTTTATCTGATAATATGCCAGAAGGAATTGCCCAGATAACATAAACAATATAAAACAAAATATAAAGAAAAATTGCTCTCTGATCGGTCAATCCTATATCTTTAGCCCGCAATAAAAGAAAAGCGTATCCAAAATGACCTAGGGCAAATATTGAAGCAGCTATAATAAATAATTTTAAATTCGCAGGCAATTCTTTAAAACTTACCTTAATAGATGTTTCTTTTATTTTTGTTTCTTCTTTTCCTATCGTCCTTTTTTCTTTAATAAACAAAATTAAAATTACGACAATGATTCCAGGGATAAAGGCGAAAAGAAAAATATTTCTGTAACCTAAAGTTGGCAAAAGCAAAAATGCCAGAATTGCTCCTAAAACTGATCCCACACCGTCCATAGCCCTATGAAAGCCGTAAGCCTTTCCTCTCCAACTCCTATCGCAGGATTCAGCTACAAGAGCATCTCTGGGGGCTGTTCTTAAACCTTTACCGATTCTTTCAATTATTCTGATGAAAAGAACAAAGGGCCAAAAATAAGCAAAGGCAAATAATGGTTTGGCTATAGAGGATAAACCGTAGCCAAATAAAATAAATGGTTTTCTTTTTTTGATTTTATCCGACCAGTAGCCGGAGACAACTTTTAATAAAGAAGCGGTTGTCTCTGCTGCTCCTTCAATAATACCAACTATCCAAGCGCCTGTCCCTAAAACACCGGTTAAAAACAAAGGAATTAAAGGAAAAACCATTTGGCTGCTTAGATCAGTAAACAAGCTCACCAGCCCCATAATGATGATATTCCTGGTAATGCCTTGCCAAATTTTAACTTGTTTATCTTTTTTATCTTTAATCACTACACTTTATTATATCATAAAAAGTCGAATGTTTCGTTTGAATCCATTTCCAATAAGATGGGCACTGGCTTTTTTCAGGAGTTTTTGATAAAATGAGTTCGAGCAGACTCATATAAATACTCACCGCTTCAGCTTCAGAAGAAAACTCTCTCTTTTTAAAGTACGGTAATTCAAAGAAGGTAATTTCACTTGTGCCCCTTTAGCTTAGTGGTAGAGCAATGGTTTCGTAAACCATAGGCGTCAGTTCGATTCTGACAAGGGGCTCAAATTTAATTAAAAATAAGACAAGTTGTCGGTTCAAATTCAACTACTGATTAATAAATTTTTTATGATTAGTACTAAAATCACTAAATTTAATCGCTCGGTAAATGACTTACTTTTAAGAGTTTATCAGCTTAAATATTTTCCCGTTGGTATAAAATTTATAAAAAAAGGAGGAAAGACCTTCAATCTTCCTCGTCCAAAACAAAGAAAAACAGTTTGTGCTTTTCTCAAGAAAGCAGCTCGAGGAGAGGCCTTTTTTCTTGATAAAGATGTTATTTCTTGTCCTGGCGGTTTAAAATGGATGGGTTTTCATTCTGGGTTAACTGAGACTTATTTTTATAAATATTTTTTGGGAGAAGTGGAAAAAGTGAAAAGTTCACCAGAAATCGCCGAAAGGTTTCTTGATTTTCTTCCCCAACCGCCCAAAGAAGGTCTTTATTCAAGATTACTTTTTTCTCCGTTAAAATTTTGTAGATTTTTACCAGATGTGGTTGTAATTATTACTAATCCTCGCTATGCCTACCAAATTATTGTTGCCGCTTATCTTGACGAGTACCATTTGGTTCGGACAATTCCTATTTGTGCTGCTTGTCATGGTTCAATTAGCATCCCATTTACCACCGGTGAGCTTAATATTAGTATGATCGATCCAATGTCTCGGAAAATAGGTAATTATCGAGACGATGAACTTTTAATCGGGATTCCCCGGCCTAGGTTTAATGCTTTAATTAACAACATGAAAAAACTCCCCTCTAAAAGAGGAAAGGAAACAATTATTGCTAAAATCATCAAGAAAATTATTGATTAATTTCCTGGCCAGATAAAACTCTAATCAGGTTTATTGTTCCCAATTAGGGGATTTTTTTTGATATAATAAACTTTACTTTGAGAAATTCCTGTGATAAATTAAATGAAAGATGCCAATAATTTCAGAACAAATTAAAGATTTCCAGAAACGACTCCAGAAATTGGAGGACTGTCTTTGACTTAGCTAAAAAAAGAGAAAAAGTTAAATGGTTAGAAAGAGAAATTCAAAATCCAGACATTTGGAAAGATAAAGAAAGAGCAATTAAAATAAGTCAAGAATTAGTCCAACTTCAACAAGAGCTTGTCCAATTCGATAAATTAAAGGAAGGACTATCTCATTTAAAAAGAGAAGAAGAGATTGATAAATTTGAAAAGAAATTAAAAGAAGAAGAGTTAAAAGTTTTTCTCTCGGGGAAATACGATAAGTGTAATGCCATCTTATCAATTTTTGCTGGAGCTGGCGGCCAAGACGCCCAAGATTGGGCAACAATGTTGTTAAGAATGTACGAAAGGTATGCTGCCGCTAAAGGTTTCCGTACCAAAATTTTACACCAATCTTTCGGTGAAGGCGGAGGACCTGAGGGAAGAATTGGGACAAAATCAGTAACTTTAGAAATTAAAGGAAACTACGCTTTCGGTTTTTTAAAAAACGAATCGGGAGTCCACAGATTGGTAAGATTATCTCCTTTTTCAGCCAAAGCCCTTAGGCATACTTCGTTTGCTTTAGTAGAAGTTTTACCAGAAATTCCCAAAAGTGAAGAAAAGGAAATTAAAATTAAACCCGAAGAGTTAAAAATTGATTATTACCGAGCTTCGGGTCCCGGGGGTCAGTATGTGAACAAACGGGAAACAGCAGTTAGAATAACTCATTTACCGACCGGTATTACGGTTGCTTCTCAATCAGAAAGATTGCAGGGTCTGAATCGAGAAAAGGCGATGAAAATTTTAATTGCCAAACTTCACCAATTAAAGATTGAAGAAGAGAAGAAAAAATTAAAAGAGATTAAAGGAAAAACAATTTCTGCTAGTTGGGGAAATCAAATTAGATCTTATGTTCTTCATCCCTACAAATTAGTCAAAGATTTAAGAACTAATGTTGAAACTTCTGATGTAGAAGGAGTGCTTCACGGTAATTTAGATCAATTTATTGAAGCAGAAATAAAACTATAAGATGTTGAAATTTCAAAATGTCACTAAAATTTATCCTCCAAATACTTTAGCCCTTGATAATGTGTCCTTTGAAGTTAATCAAAAAGAATTTGTTTCAATTGTGGGAAAATCAGGAGCAGGAAAAACAACTCTGCTAAAACTTCTTTTAGCTGAAGAAAAACCTACCCAAGGCCGGATTTTTTTCCAAGGCCAAGACATCCAAAAAATTAAACCAGAAAAATTACCCGAATTACGTCGTAAAATTGGTTCCGTCTTTCAGGACTACAAACTTCTTCCTAATAAAACTGCTTATGAAAATATCGCCTATACAATGGAAGTAATCGGAGCCCCTGATTCACAAATTACTCGAGACGTACCTGAAGTCTTAGAGATCGTTGGACTAACCGAAAGGGCAAACAATTTTCCAGTTCAATTATCAGGCGGAGAAAAACAAAGAGTGGCTATTGCTAGAGCTTTAATTCATCGGCCTGAGATTATTTTAGCTGATGAACCAACCGGAAATCTCGATCCTTATCATACTTTAGACATCATTCGTCTTTTATTGAAAATTAATGAAATGGGAACAACGATAATTTTAGCAACACATAATAAAGATATAATTAATTATTTAGGAAAAAGAGTCATTACTTTTCATCAGGGAAGGGTGATTCGTGATGAAGAGAAAGGACGTTTTGTTTTATAATTTTTTATATGTTTTCATCTCTTAAAAGAATATTTAAAGCTGGGTGGTTAAATTTTTCCCGAGATGGAAGCTTGGTAATAGCTAATATTTTTATTTTAGTAATGGCTATTTCTGTAACAACTTCACTTTTTCTTTTTAAAGATGTTAGCCGATTTATAATTTCAGCGATTGAAGAAAAAGTCGATGTTTCAGTTTATTTTAAAGAAGAAGCTCCAGAAGAAGAGATTTTAGGGGTAAAGGAACAAGTTTCTCAGATTCCTGAAGTTAAAGAAGTAAAATACGTTTCAAAAGAGGAAGCATTAAAGAGTTTTACTGAAAGACATAAAGATAACCCGGTTTTAATGGGATCTTTGGAAGAAGTGGGGATAAACCCCTTTTTAGCAGCTTTAAATGTTAAAGCCTTTAAAGCCAGTCAGTACAAAGTTATCACTGAATTTCTAGAAAGACCAAAATTTAAGAACATGATCGAAAAAGTCGATTATTATCAGAGAAAACCAGTGATCGAACGAATTTTCGCTTTAACCTCTACTCTAAACAAGGTAGGGATAGTTTTTTCAATAGTTTTAATAATTTTAGCGATTTTGGTTGTTTTTAACACAATTAGATTAGCGATTTATAATTGTCGCGAAGAAATTAAAATCCAAAGATTGGTAGGAGCTTCCAATTGGTTTATCCGAGCTCCATTTTTAATTCAGGGAGCTATTTCTGGATTTTTTGCCTCTTTAATTTGTCTTTTGCTCTTTATTGTAGTAATTTGGGGATTAAGCCCAAGGGTAGAAATTTTATTTCCCGGGCTTAATTTATTAAATTTGTTTAAGAGTAATTTTGGATTAATATATTTAATCCAACTAACAACCGGAATCGGTTTAGGGGTTATCTCGAGCTTAATTGCCATTCGAAGACATTTAGAAGTATAATTATTGCCGGGTCGTCTAATGGTAGGACACATCGCTCTGGACGATGTAATCTTGGTTCGAATCCAAGCCCGGCAGCCCGTATCACACGCTACGAACTTATTTTGGGGCGATTTAAAGATTCTATTTCTATCTCACCCGACGGGTTTGCCCCGCCTGGCTTAATGTTTTAAAAAATGCTGGCTCGCTTTCTCAAAAATTATTTGTGCTTTTAAAATATTTTCGTTTAACGTTTCGTGGATGTGCAAGACCTGAAAGAATTTGGATGAATAATAGCGAACCACATACTCGCTGTTATACGCTTCCGATAGGGACGAGGAATACGAAGCAATCCGGGGAGTCGGGAAAGGGACGTCCTACTTATTTTCTTTTATGTTTGGAGTACCAGTTGATGAAAATTATCCAATACAGGAACAGCAATGCGACAGGGTAAATGCTAATCCATGGTTTTTCAAAAACTGGTTTTGGTAGCGTATTGAGATATGCTATCACACTTATTGTTACTATTACCGAAAGCGCAGCAACAGCAATTTTTCGCAGTTTGTCTTTCTCCATTTTGTTACCTCCTTTCATAGATTAATT
>CAZVTU010000040.1:4539-5649 GCA_964630295.1 uncultured Candidatus Saccharibacteria bacterium | reverse complement strand
GGGTCGGTTGGCTGGTTACCGGTAAAACCAGGCTCTTTTTTAATTTGGTGAAAAACTCCTCGCTACTTAAGTTAACCTTGTCAATATACTCTTGATTACCAAATCGGACGTATAATGGCACTATCTTAATCCCAAATCTCTCGGCTTCACCTGGCGGAAAATCAGCAGTGCTGTCAGTCACCACTGCTATTTCAGACATCTTTCCCTCACCTCCTAAAATAAAATCTCCTTGCCTAATTAGTAAGGAGCTATTTGTTTTTTAAACATTTTTAAGAGAAAAGTCAAGTGAAAGAGCGTGGTTTAATAAAACCACGCTCTTTAGCTTTCTCAAAAGAGAAAACTTTAGACGCATTGCGCTTCGAGCTCATCGATTTTTCGCAAAACCACCCTCTCCAAGGAAGGAAGAGGATAAAGAAATATCTTTCCTTCCTTGCTTCCTACTTCATCGAACCTTCTTGCCACCCTTGGAGTAAGCTCTTTAACAGCTCTGGCTTTCTCTTTGGTGGCTTTTAAAAGTCCGAACTCCACCAGTTCCTCAACGATTATCTCGTTGAGAGTCTTGGCTTCCTCAATTGTTAATGTCATCTTCTCCTCCTTTTATAAATATTGCTTGAGAAATAACTTTGCCGAGATTGGTTATATCTGACGGTTCGTGGGGATTAAAATCTCCCCAGCTTACTAGTTCGCCCGAGAAAGAAATTACCTTGACTTCTGGAATTTTTTCTTTCAGGGCTTTGGCAATCTCAGGACCATCGTTTGGCCCGCTACCAAGATTTCCGTCAATGACGGCGACATTAATCACCTTCGCCTCGGCTTCAGCGATTTTCTCTAGCGCCTCTTCGCGAGAGGAGGCAAAGAGAATGATTTCGTGGCCAGCGTTTTCTATATATAATCTCTCCACTTTTATTAGGGTTTGATCGTCCTCTATTAAAAAAACTCTTGCCCTTTCTCTCATTTTTTCTCTCCCTATAGAGATTGTTAGTTAAGGTACTAAGTTTTTGAGTATAACACCTATTTAAAAAAAGTCAACGCCTACATTCCAATGAATGATTTAATCTTGGAAATAGGAATAGTAATAATTTGGCCGTCAGAATCAATTGTATTTATTCC
>CAZVTU010000040.1:0-4439 GCA_964630295.1 uncultured Candidatus Saccharibacteria bacterium | reverse complement strand
TCTGTTACATAAACAGGTTTTTTTTCTAATCGGTATTGATAAAAAAGCGGCCTTTCCACAAAGTAAGGCCAGAAGATTTGATCAGCAAAAATTCCTCCCACCATCCCGATTATAAAAATGGCTAGAATCTTTATAAGGTTTTTTGACATTTATTTAACTAAAACTTTTTCTCCTTTTCTTTCTTTTTGAGTTTTTATTAAATCTTTGGGGGTTCTAAAAACAATTTGATTACCTTCCAAATCAACAACAATTTTATCGTTTTCTTTTATTTCACCGGCTACTATTTTTAAAGACAAGGGGTCTAATACCAATTTTTGAATTACTCTTTTAAGGGGTCTGGCTCCTAAATTTGGGTCAAAACCCTGCTCAGCTAACAACTCCTTAACTTTTTCAGTTACTTTGATTTCGATATTTTTATTTTTAAGGCGGTTAGCTACTTTTTCTAATTCCAGATCAACGATTTTCTTGATTTCTGGTTTTTGTAAATAATTAAAGATAATTATTTCATCTATTCTATTTAGAAATTCGGGTCTAAATTCTTCTTTCAAAGCCTCTATTACTTTCTCTTTTAGATTTTTTCTTTCGCCCTCTTCTCTTTCTCCAAGAAATCCCATCGCTCCCATTTTTGCAATGTATTCCGAACCAATATTGGAAGTCATAATCAAGATGGCGTTCTTAAAAGAAGCTACTCTACCTTTAGCATCGGTCAATCTCCCGTCTTCTAAGATTTGAAGTAAAATGTTAAAGACATCAGGATGGGCTTTTTCGATCTCATCTAATAAAATTACACTATAAGGTCTTCTTCTAATTTTGTCAGTTAATTGACCACCTTCTTCATAACCAACGTATCCCGGGGGTGAGCCTATCATTTTTGAAACCGTGTGTCTTTCCATATATTCTGACATATCTAATCTGATTAAAGCATTTTCATCGTTAAATAAGAATTCGGCCAGAGCTCTGGCAGTTTCTGTTTTCCCTACTCCAGTGGGACCTAAAAAGATAAAAGAACCTAATGGTCGATTCTCTTCTGAAATTCCAGCCCGAGCTCTTCTTATAGCATTTGAAATCGCTGAAATCGCTTCTTTCTGTCCAACTACTCTTTTGGAAAGAATTTCTTCCATTCTCTCAAGTTTCTTAGCTTCTTCTTCTAAAAGTCGAGTAACAGGAATGCCCGTCCAACGAGAAACCACTTTAGCAACATCCTCTTCGGAAACTTCTTCTTTTAAGATTGGGCGGGATTTTTGAAAACGAGCTAACTTTTTCTCTGCTGCTTTTAACTCTTTCATCAAATTTGGAATTTTTCCATATTTTAATTCAGCTACCTTCTGAAGATTAGCTAAAGCTTGTTCTCTTTCTACTTCAAACTTAGTTTTCTCGATTTCTTTTTTAAGACTTCTTATTTTAGTAATAACTTCTCTTTCTGACTGCCATTTAGCTTCTATTTCTTTAGCTTTTTCTTTTAAATCAGCAAGCTGACGTGAAATAACTCTTTGTTTTTTGGCATTTTTCTTTAAAGCTTGTTTCTCAATCTCTAATTTTTGGATTTCTCGCTTTAGGTTTTCTAATTCCGAAGGTTCTGACTCAATTTCTAATCTTAGAGAGCTCATTGCTTCATCCATTAAATCGACTGCTTTATCTGGCAAGAATCTATCAGTGATGTATCGTGCAGCCAGTTGGGCACAAGCAACGAGGGCTGAATCTTTAATTTTCACGCCATGATGAAGTTCATATTTTTCTTTAATTCCTCTCAAGATGGCAATAGTGTCTTCAATGGTAGGTTCTTGGACATAGATTGGTTGAAACCTTCTTTCCAAAGCAGGATCTCTTTCAATATATTTTTGATACTCCTTTAAAGTGGTAGCACCTATTGCCCTTAATTCTCCTCTTTGAAGAGCGGGTTTTAATAAATTGGAAGCATCAATTGCTCCTTCAGCCGCTCCTGCACCCACCAAGGTATGAAGTTCATCGATAAATAACAAATATCTACCACCAGCTCGATTTAATTCTTTTAAAAGAGCTTTAACTCTGTCTTCGAACTCTCCGCGGTATTTAGTGCCAGCTACTAAAGCCCCTAAATCTAGAGCAATAATTTCTTTATCTTTTAAAGATTCAGGGACTTGACCCGAAACAATTTTTTGAGCTAAACCCTCAACAATGGCTGTTTTCCCAACTCCAGCCTCCCCTATTAAAACTGGATTATTTTTGGTTCTTCGGCTTAAAACTTGCATTAATCTTCTAATTTCATTTTCTCTACCAATTACTGGATCTAATTTTCCTTGACGAGCTAATTGAGTAAGATTTCTGGCATATTTCTCAATTACTTGATATTTCGATTCCGGTTCGGGATCAGTAATTCTCTGTCCACCTCGAATTTGAGAAAGAACTTTTAGAGCGGTTTCGTAATCCAATTTACCAAATTCTAAAATCGAAGATCCTCCACCGGATTGTAAAAAGCTTGTTTTATCTAAAATCTCTTTAGCTTTAGTCTCGGTATCTAATAAAGCCAAAAAAAGATGTTCAACTGAAATGTATTCGTCTCCCATTTTCATTGCTTCCTGACGAGCTTTATCTAAAACTTTAGCCATATCTTGGGTGAGATAAAGCTGACCAAAAGCTTGGGGAGTGGCAATAACTGGGATTTTATCTAAAGCTGCTTTTGTTTTTCTTTTTAATCCTTCAATATCTGCCCCTAATCTTTGAAGTAAATTTAAAACCACGCTTCCTTCTTGGGAAAGCAAAGAATACAAAAGATGGAGGGCATCGATTTGTTGCTGTCCTCGCTCTTGAGCAATGTTTTGGGCTTGAAGAATGGCTTCTTGAGCTTTATGAGTAAAGTTAGATCCAATCATAATGATACATATTCTTTTTACTAAAATTTCTAAGAAAAATCAAGTCTTTTAAATAAAATGGGGGATGAGAAAACGCTGTTTACGCTTCTTCATCCCCCTTGCCCTAAAAACCCATGGGTGGGGTCTTAGAGCCTGTCAAAAATACTCTGCATTTCACCACTGAGTTGGCCGATTTTTTCAGTTATCTTGTCTACGTACAGTTGAACCTTCTCTCTTTCTCGAGAAGAAAGGTCTTCTCCTTCAAGCCGAGCTTTTGCTTTTTCTCTTGCCTGACAACAACTTTCCCATTGTCGCTTGAGGTTGTTGTATCTCTCCAGAACCGATCCCTCCATCATTACTTCAACGTTATCTACCATGATTTCCTCCTTTCTATTAAGTTTTTTCTCCTAAAAACAAAAAATCTGGCTTTTGCTTGGCCAGATTCATTTGTTGATTTTATTTATTTTTTGTTGATTACTCAATGAACCTAACCAAGCCTAACCAGAAATTAGGTTTAGAAGAAGGACAATAATTAGGTTCATTTGGTAATCCATATTAAAAAGATGACGGAAAAATTTTTATTTTATTACACCTACGATAATAAGAAAGGTGGTCTCCCAAAGAAAACCACCTCTTTTTAGATTTTTAAATAACGAGTATCTTACCGTTTTTCTTTCTAAGGATAGAATTTCTGTAGCCACACCGCTTACACTGGATAATTTTATTTTTCTTTCTATTAAAACCACCTTCTCGAATCATATTCTCTTTACCACAAACTGCACACTTGATTGAGCATCTTTCTCCCATATCTAATCACCTCCTCTTTTTAATGTGCTAATAAACAAAAAGGCCTCTTTCAAGAAGAGGCCAGTTTGGAAGATATTTAATTTTTGAAAATTATCTCTTATCTAAAACAACCAAACTAGCCTCTTCCTTAAAGAAGCCGAAATAGAAATAAAAGAAAGAGAAATAATGGCTAATTTGGTTTGTCATATTTAAGATTAGACGAAAAAATACTTCTCTTATTACATCTAATAACTTTACTCGCTTCTTTCACCTAAGGTAACTTGGAAAATTTTTTCTTTACCAGCTCTTAAAACTTTTAAAGTGACTCTATCCCCTGGATTATATTTTGAGATAATTTTTGCTAAAGAATTATCAGTAGTAATCTTTTCTCCATTAAACTCTAAAATGATGTCATTTTCTTTTAGTCCAGCCTCTTCAGCTGCCGATCCCGGAAAAATTGCTGCTTCCCCATTGCTCCCTTCGGTGATCCAAGCCCCATAATCGACTGGAAGATTGTTTTCTTTCTGGATTTTTTTAGTGATTAACACATATCTGACTCCTAAAAACGGATAAACAATTTTTCCCAAAGTTTTAACTTGTTGAATATCTTTTTTTGCTTTGTTAATTGGGATAGCAAAACCAATGCTTTGAGCTTCTTGAACCATTGCTGTGTTAATGCCGATTACTTCTCCCTCAAGATTTAAAAGAGGACCGCCAGAATTTCCTTTATTGATAGCTGCGTCTGTCTGAATCACATCTTCTAAGGTCTCAACCAAACCACCGCCTGAAGCAGTGATTGTTCTACCCAACCCAGAAACCACTCCG
>CAZVTU010000039.1:0-5667 GCA_964630295.1 uncultured Candidatus Saccharibacteria bacterium | reverse complement strand
TAATCGTATGAATTTTCAAAAAATTATTGGTTGGATTTTATTAATTGCCGGTATTATCATAATCGGCTGGACTTTAATGTCCTCTTATAATATCTTCACTGCCAAAGAGGCGGTTCCAGAATTTTTTGAGATACCAAAAGAAGAAATTATTTCTCCAAAAGCTGGAACCCAAGACATTCAGGCTCAACTACAGAAAATGATAGGTGAGCAGATGAAAGGAATACTTCCGGTAGATTCCATTACAAAGCTTCTGAATTTAGTCGTTTGGTCAATGTTAGCTTTTATTTTAATTTTCGGTGGGTCTCAAATTTCCGGTCTTGGCATTAAACTAATCAAAAAATAACCTAATTTAAGTAATAAAAAAACAATTTGAAGAGTGCTTGACATTCTATTGTTTTATTTTAGAATATGAACATCAAATTTGTAGGAGGAGGTGTTTATAAATAGACCAGTTAGCACACTAAGAACTAAATAAACGAAAAGAAAAGGAGAAAAAAATGGAGTTCAATATTCGACGAGGTTGTATTGTTGCGATCGAAACGCCTTTTAGAGAAGATGGAGAAATTGATTGGTCTGGTCTGGAGTTACACCTGGAGTTTCTGATCGATCAAAAAGCCGTCGGTGTTGCCCAAGTTGGCACGACGGGGGAATCGCCAACCCTCACAGAGAGGGAACACATTATGGTTGTAGGTCGAGTTGCCCAGATTGTCGGTGAAAGGCTTTTCAAGCTGGCGGGTGTAGGATCCAATAATCCCCAGGAAATGCTTGATTATCTGGAGGCAGCTTCCATCTTCGGGTGCGATGGAGGCCTATTGGTGGATTGTTATTACAATGGACCTTCTTCGCTTGAACTTCGGGAAAATTACTATACACCAGCCGCTGAAAAGTTCCCTCAGATGGTTATCTGTCCTTATGTAATCCCAGGCAGAACCGGTACCGTCCTGTCGGAAGTGGATTTGGCTGTGTTGGCTTGGAAGTATCCTAACATAGCCATGGTTAAAGAGGCCACCGGAGACCTGGAACGAATGCGGAGAACACGAGAGCTTACACCGGAGGGTTTCCTAATTTTTTCAGGAGATGACGACATAACCTTTACTATGCTCACAGATCCCGCTATTCTTGCAGACGGAGTAGTTTCGGTGATGGGGAATATTGTTCCTGGCCCTATTCAACAGATGTGTGAGGCGGTTTTCTCTGGGGATATCGAGAGATCCCGAAAGATTAGAGAAGCTTTAAATCCACTTTTCGGATTGGTAACCGTGAAAAAGGAGAGGAAAGAAATTGTTCCTCATCGGGGAGAGCAAACGGTGATTGATAAGTTTCGCAATCCCGACGCGATTAAAACAATAATGGCAGGATTAGGACTTCCTTCCGGTCTTGGCCGGCCTCCTTTAGGAAAAATGACTCCTTCAGCAGTGGAAGAGGTAAGAAACGCCCTGATTAGGGTCTGGAACGAAAACCAATGGGTTTTGGAACCAATCCAGGATTTCTACAAAGTAGATATTTCTGAGAGGTTAGCCGACAATAAGATCTGGGCAGAACTAACTTTCCAAGGAGGAAGATAAGATATGAGCATGATTATTGCAATTTCTGGTTTTGGTAAAGTGGGCTCTCATGTACTGGAAGCAGCACTAAAGGATTCCGAGATTGAGGTTCAGGCAATAATAGAAAAGAAGGGACATCCTCTGGTTGGTAAGCAGGAAAAAGGAATAAGGGTGGTTGATGACGTCGACTTAATTGGTGAGGTTGATGTCATTATTGAGTTCTCAACGCCCGAAGCAGTTATGGAACATGTCTTCTGGGCTAAAGAGAATGAAGTAGCCATGTTAATAGCCACCACCGGTTTAAATAGTGCACAAGTTGCCGAACTTAAGAAAGCAGCCAGAGAAATCCCTATTTTACTTACCTCTAATGTCACCTTGGGAATGAATGTCCTTTTTAACCTACTTCCCAAGTTGGCTAAAGTGCTGATTCCGGCCGGATGGGTTTATAGTATAACCGAGATTCATCGAAAATTAAAAAAAGATAGACCCTCCGGCACTGCTTTGACAGCCGAAAGGAGAATCAAAGAAGCTACCGGCCGGGGAGCTGAAGAGATCCATTCAATTAGAGCCGGGAATGTAGTGGGAGTCCACGAATTCAAGTTTTTCGGTCCTTCCGGCGAAAGCATCGAGATTGTCCACCGGGTGCCATCGAGAGAGGACTTCGCCATAGCGGCTATCAGTTTGGCTAAGTTGCTGGATGGGATGCCGGCTGGTTTCTACGATGTGTCTGATCTGATTACCAAGGATTAAGACAACAGGAGGGAAAAAAGTATTAATATTTATCTGGAGCCACACCTTTTTAGGGGGTGTGGCTCTTTTAATTTTATGGTAAGATGGAATAAGTCAAATGATTGAGGTTGCCAAAAAACAAAATATTTTTTCTCAGTGGACATCTTGGCAATTTTTTGATGTACCCAAAGAGATAGTAAGGGGTTGGAAAAATTTTCTGAAATTTAATCTAAATTATTTTTCCATTCCTCTCCTTTTGAAAACTTTATTTTCTCCTTGGCGAAGATACAGAGTATCTTACGGTAAAGGATTTGATATAGGCAGATATTTTTCTGCTTTTTTTTCTAACTTAATTTTCAGAATGTTAGGAGCGATTTTAAGAAGCTTCTTGATATTTATTGGCCTTTTGGTCGAAGTTTTTATAATTTTTATGGGATTAGTTGTCTTTTTTGGGTGGTTAGTACTTCCAGTTCTTTTAGTTTGGGGATTAATTTTTGGAATTCAAGTTTTATTCTAATTATGAATTTTAATTTAAAAACAGCAGCAATTTATCAAGCAGTATACTGGGAAAGAGGTTTTGGGTTTAAATTAGTGAGAATCTTAAAAAAGGTATTTTTAGTTTTATTTCTTATTCTTTTAATAGTATTCCTTTATGGTTTTTTTACTGATGCAATTTCCCAAAACACCCTTTCTCAAATTCTCGGGCTAACAATAATCTCTTTAACTTTATTTTTATCATTCTCAATTAAAGAGGGGTTTTTTAATTCAAAACTAAAAAAACCAAAATTAAAAGTAAATATAAAAGAAGCCATAGTCAGATCCGAAGAGATAAATTTAGCTGAATTCTTAAGTTTTGAAGTAGCTAAAGCGGTCAATAAATCAATAAAGTTTGCTCAAAAGAAAAAAATCTCGGAGGTGACTTCGACTATTCTTTTTTATAATCTTCTAATTGATAATCCAAATCTTAATTTTATATTTTCCAGAGTTATTTTAAGTTTAAGTGAAATTAAAAAATTATTAAAAATATATTTAGAAAAGATTCCTAAAGGTAGAATGAAGGAATTAGTATATTCAAAAGATTTTCAAGAAACAATTCTTGAGGCATTAAAAATAGCAAGTAAGAAAAACCATCTAAGGGTAGAGGTGGGAGATGTGATTTGTGCCTTATCAAAGTGTGATTTAATTTTTAAAAAAATTTTAATTGATAATAATTTAAAAATCCAAGATCTTGAAAATTTAACTTGGTGGTTAGAATCAATCGAAGAAAGAATAGCTTTTAGGAAAAGATTTTGGGAATGGAAAAATTTAATTAAGAGAGGCTCGATTGGAAAAGAGTGGGCAGCAGGTTACACTGTCACCCTCGACAGATTTGCAATTGACTATTCAGTAATAGTTAAAAAACAAGGGTTTCCTCAAATAATCGGCCACCAAAAAGAAATTAAAGCAATGGAGCGAATTTTAGCCAGAAGAGAAATCAACAATTGTCTTTTAGTAGGTGAACCGGGCGTAGGGAAAAAGAGTATGATTTTAGCTCTGGCAGAAAAAAGTGTTTTGGGAGAAAGCTTACCAGAAGTTAATTATAAAAGAGTAGTTCAGTTAGATTTACCTTCATTATTAGCCCAAACTGAAACTTCGGCAGAAGTAGAATCCACTTTAGACAAGATTTTTCAAGAAGTAATTTCAGCAGGTAACATTATTTTAGTTATCGATGATTTTCATAATTATATCGGCGGAAAAGAGAGACCAGGTGTAATTGATATTTCTGGAGTTTTATCTTCTTATTTAAATTTACCTCAATTTCAAATAGTGGCAGTAACCACTTACTCTGGTTTACATAAATATATAGAACAGAAGCCTTCTATTTTGTCTCTTTTTGAAAAAGTGGAAGTGGGAGAAATTTCAGAGAGAGAAACCTTAATGATTTTGGAAAATTTAGCTTTAAGTTTGGAAAGAAGATATAAAAGATTTGTTAGTTTCCCAGCTTTAAGAGAAATAGTTGTTTTAACTAAAAAGTATCTTCCAGCTATTCCTTTCCCTAAAGGAGCAATGGACTTATTAGATGAAGTGATGGTTTATGTCTCTTCAATAAAGGAGAAAGTAGTTTTACCAGAGCATGTAGCTAAGATTGTTTCTGAGAAAACTGAAATTCCGATAGGAGAGATAAAAGTTAAGGAAAAAGAAATTTTACTAAATTTAGAGAAATTAATTCATCAGAGAATTATTAATCAAGAGAAAGCAGTGAATGAGGTTTCAGCTGCTCTGAGAAGAGCAAGGGCAGAAGTAACTGTGAGAAAGGGTCCAATGGGAACTTTTCTGTTTTTAGGACCAACTGGTGTAGGAAAAACCGAAACATCCAAAGCTTTAGCTGAAATTTATTTTGGTTCAGAAGAAAGAATGATTCGGCTTGATATGTCGGAATTTCAAAATACTACTGATATCCCTCGTTTAATTGGCTCACCAGGTGAGGAAGGACTACTAACCACGGCAGTTAGAGAAAATCCTTTCTCTTTAATCTTATTAGATGAAATTGAAAAAGCTCACAAGAATATTTTAAATTTATTTTTACAAGTATTGGACGAAGGGTTTATAACTGATGGTTTAGGAAGAAAAGTCAATTTTAAAAATACAATAATTATTGCTACTTCTAATGCCGGTTATCAAATAATTTTACAAGCCCTTAAAGAAAAAACTGAATGGTCTCAGGTTAAAGAAAAACTTCTTAATTATTTATTTGAAAGAGCTATTTTTCGACCGGAGTTTATTAACCGATTCGATGCGGTAGTTGTATTTAAACCCCTTACCAAAGAAAATCTTTTGGATATTGCTGAGTTGCTTCTTCAAAAATTAAAGAAAAATCTTAAAGAAAAAGCCATTGATTTTATAATTACCCTTCCCCTCAAAGAAAAAATTGTAGATTTAGGGTATAATCCCACTTTTGGTGCAAGACAAATGCGAAGGGTGATTCAAGATAAAGTAGAGAATATTTTAGCTTCGGCTTTATTGTCTGGTGAACTTAAGAGGGGAGATAAGGTGGAGGTGACAGAAGAGTTTAAGCTGAGAATTAGTCGTTAAGTAATAAAAATTAATCAATTGATTTTTTTTAGCCCTTTTTCGGGCTTTTTATTTATCTGTGGATTATTTGTGAAAAAAATAACTAAGCTTTTTATTTTTGTTCATATTTTTTATAAATTTCATATGGTAATTTGTGGTTGACCTGGGGAGCTCGGTGGGGTATAAAGAAAGTGAAGTGGGAAATTGTGGAAAAATATGTTGATAACTGCCTTCTTTTGTGGATAACTTTTTTTAAGAAATAAATATCACCCCCTTATTATGTTTATCGGAGAATATACTTATTCAATAGATGAGAAAAAAAGATTAGCAATTCCTGCTAAGT
>CAZVTU010000038.1:3603-5839 GCA_964630295.1 uncultured Candidatus Saccharibacteria bacterium | reverse complement strand
ATAAAAAAGGGTATTCAGATAAAACTTGGCAAACTTTTGTTGGTTGGCTTCCTGCCTTTAACCCTAAATTTGTTATTTTGGTAAAATTAGATAATCCAAAGACAAAAACCGCTGAATATTCGGCAGTTCCCCTTTTTCACGATTTAGCAAAATATCTCATCGATTATTATCAAATTCCACCTGACTATGAATAATATTTTTGATTTAATTAAAATTTTTTTAAAAAAACCAAAAATAATTATTGTCGCCGGAGAAAGTCAAAAGACAACTAAAGAGGCAATTTTCCAAGTTTTTAAGCATTATTTTAAGGTTGGAAGAGATGTTTTAATTTTTGAATTTAACCCTGGAAAATTAAAAAAATTTAAAATATTTATCAAAAATTCCTCTTTACCAATTTTAGTTGTTACCAATATCGGTGACATTCCCCCTGAAAAATATTTTTTTGCTGGAGATAAAGAAAAAGTTTCTAAAATAAAAGAGTTAGTGAAATTAATACCAAGTCATGGATTTTTGGTTTTAAATTTCGATGATGAGACAGTAAGAGAATTAAAAACAGAAACTATAGCTCATAATTTAACTTTTGGCTTTCAGGAGAGAGCTGACTTTCGAGCAACTGATATCAATTTGAATACAGGAACGAATTTTAAAATAAATTATCGAGGCAATATTGTTCCAATTTGGTTGGAGAATCTTTTTGGAAAAGAACAGATTTATTCGGCTTTGGCAGCAACAGCAGTAGGAACATTATTCGATTTGAATTTAATTGAAATTTCGCAAGCATTAAAGAGCTATCAATCATTACCCGGAAAGATGCGATTGATTAAAGGAATTAAAAACTCTTGGATTTTAGATGACTCTGAATCAGCCACAGTTTTCTCGATGATAGAGGCAATTGAAATTTTAGGGAAAATTCAAAATTTTAAGAGGAAAATTGCTGTTTTAGGAGATATTTTAGGAATCGGCAAATATACAATTGAAGCCCATGAAGCTATTGGAGAAAAAGTAGCCAAAAATGCTGATCTATTATTTACTTTCGGATCAAGAGCTAAATTTATTGCTGAGGGGGCCAAAAGGAAAGGGATGGCACTTGAAAAAATTTTTCAATATGATACAATTGAAGAAGGTAAAATTGATTTACAAAACGAGATACAAAAAGAAGATTTGATCCTGGTTGATGGTTCCAAAGAAATGAGAATGGCGAATGTGGTAAAAGAGATTAGAGCCTTGTAATAAAATTATTAGAAATTCGTCTTTTATTTAAATATATTATGTTGTATTCTAGGCTAAAACTATATTTTTTTGTCATCAAAGGAACCGATCATAGGTCCGGCTGAGTTTTTAATTAAATATCTTTTTAAAAATTCAGCCGGTCCTCAGGATCGGCTTTTTTGATGATTTTGGGGACTATTTAGCTCTTTCTTCTCTGAAAAAGGAAAGGAGGTTAAGAATGTCAAGAAGAAGTAAACGGAAGCCAAACAAAGTGTGTGGCGGAACGACAAGGATAATAACCTGCATAAAACCACGATGTCATACTAGGTTCCCAATAATGATAGGGGCCAAGAATAATAATGACGAGGGTTGGTCGGAAGTCAAAGAGGTAATGTGTCCGGTCTGCCACACACTTATTAAATATAGAGTGAATGGGGGTAAAGTGAAGATAATAAGATTTTCCGCCTTTACTTAAGAAGCTTCGTTTACTTTTAACCTCGAGGCGCTACTTCCATTTTCTGGTATTTTCTAGCATCAGAGGTAGCGCCTTTTTCTTTTTTACAAATTTTAAATTTTATGTTATTTTAATTAAAGAAAAAGGAGTAAAATAAAGGATCATTACCTTCTAATCCTCGCCGCCTTCGTCTAGTGGCCAAGGACACGAGGTTCTCAGTCTCGGAACACCGGTTCGACTCCGGTAGGCGGCACCAGAATTTCTAACGGGACTTTCATTAAGCTCCTTTTTTGATTACAATGAATTAATGGCTGAGATTTTTTGGCATAACTTACCAAAAGAAGAGGTAGTAAAAATTTTAGGAAGTAACATTGAAGAGGGGTTAACCGAAAAAGAAGTGAAAATCCGACAAAGAGAATTCGGAGAAAATAAGCTTCCTAAAGAGAAACCTTTATCAAAATTAAAAATATTTCTAGAACAATTCCGAAGCCCCTTGATTTATATCTTATTGATAGCGGGAATTATTACTTTAATTTTAAAAGAGTATACCGACGCCATTGTTATTTTTGGCGC
>CAZVTU010000038.1:0-3503 GCA_964630295.1 uncultured Candidatus Saccharibacteria bacterium | reverse complement strand
ATTGATTCTGAGGAATTGGTTCCCGGGGATATCATTATTTTAAACCCGGGAGACAAAGTCCCAGCAGATGGTAGAATTATTGAATCCCAAAATCTCAAAATAAATGAGACAGCTTTAACTGGTGAATGGTTGCTAGCAAAGAAGAAACCAGAAGTAATAGCAAAAGAGACTCCCTTAGCTGACAGAGATAATATGGTTTATATGGGAACAATTGTCGAAGAAGGGAAAGGGAAAGTAGTAATTACTGAGATTGGTGTTGATACCGAAATAGGAAAAGTAGCTCAAATGGTCAGAGAAACAAAAGAAGAAAAAACTCCTTACCAAAAAAAATTAGCTAAATTTTCCAGAGTTATCGGTTTAATCATCACTTTTATTTGTTTTGGTATTTTTATTGAAGGAATACTAACTGGTGGAAAATTTATTGAAATGTTTACTACAGCAGTGGCTGTAGCTGTAGCCGCCATTCCTGAAGGATTACCAGTAGCAATGACGGTAATTTTAGCTTTAGGAATGCAGCGAATATTAAGAAAAAAAGGTTTAGTTCGAAAATTAATCTCGGCTGAAACATTGGGAAGTACCTCAATTATCGCTACTGACAAAACTTGTACTCTTACTGAAGGAAAAATGAAAGTAGATAAAGTAATAGGAGTTAAAAAATTAGCTTTAAAAGCAGCTGTTTTAACTTCCGAAGCTTTTATTGAAAACCCTCAGGAACCTAAAGAGAAATGGATTTTTCGAGGAAGACCAACTGATAGAGCTTTATTAGAAGCAGGAATCGAAGCTGGTGTCAGTTCTAAAAAAGAGTTTGAAAAGAAAAAAATAATGGAATTTCCTTTTAATCCTTTAAATAAATTTGCAGCTACTTTATACCAGGAGAATGGAGAAAAAATTTTATATGTCT
This sequence comes from uncultured Candidatus Saccharibacteria bacterium, assembly GCA_964630295.1. GTDB lineage: Bacteria > Patescibacteriota > Minisyncoccia > Minisyncoccales > RBG-13-42-11 > CAZVTU01. Next base: position 2,602 of record CAZVTU010000038.1, on the reverse strand, counting down.
GCGGAGCTCCTGAGAGAATTTTAGAGAGATCAATTTTAAGTGATAAGAAAAAAAGAGAGTTAGAAAAACAATTAGAGAAACTAACTCAACAGGGATTAAGAGTAGTAGCTTCAGCTTATAAAAAAATTCAAAAATCCGAGTCAGAGATTAAAAATTTAGAAGAGGAAATAAATAACCTTACTTTTGCTGGCTTTATTACTCTAAAAGATCCGATTAGACCAGAAGTAAAAGAAGCAATAAAAATTTGCCGACAAGCCGGCATGAGACCAATTATTGTAACTGGAGATCATAAATTAACTGCAAAAGCAGTGGCCAAAGAACTTGGATTCGATGCCAAAAAAGAAAATATTTTAGAAGGAAAAGATTTAGATAAAATCTCTGAAAAAGAATTCGAGAAGATTTTGACTAAAATTCAAATTTATGCCCGAGTGGAACCAAAACATAAAATGAGAATCATTAAAGCGTGGCAAAAAAGAGGAGAGATAGTAGCGATGACCGGGGACGGAATAAATGATGCACCCGCTTTAAAAACAGCAGATGTAGGAGTGGCTTTAGGATCAGGAACAGAGGTAGCCAAAGAAACAGCAGATTTAATTTTACTCAACGATAGTTTCTCAATTATTACAGCTGCAATTGAAGAAGGAAGAGCAATACTTGATAATATCAGAAAAGTCATTACTTATTTATTTTGTAGTGCCTTTACCGAGGTTTTTTTGGTGGGAACAAGTATTTTTGGAGGATTACCTCTTCCTATTTTAGCTGTTCAAATTTTATGGATAAATATAATTGAAGATGGACCCCTTTCTTTGGCCCTATCTTTTGAACCTAAAGAAAAAGATTTAATGAAACAAAGGCCTCAAAGTCCTGAAATTCCTCTTTTAACTAAGGAAATGAAAATTTTAATTTTTATTATTGGCTTGGTAAATATTGCATTATTGGTGGGTTTATTTTTATGGTTGATGAAATGTTCGGGGTATGATATATCTCATATTAGGTCTCTAATTTTTTCTGGATTAGCTATTGATTCAATTTTCTACATTTTCGCTTGTAAAAGTTTAAGAAAAAACATCTGGCAGATAAATTTATTTTCTAATAAATTTCTAATTTTTGCCTGGCTTTTCTCTATTTTATTTTTACTTGCAGGTCTCTACCTTCCACCGCTGCAAAATCTTTTAAGAACTGAACCTCTTAACTTTTTTGACTGGCAATTAATTCTCGGCTTAGGATTTTTAAATTTAATTTTAATTGAAATTACCAAATGGTATTTTATTACCCGTCACGAAACTGAAGAATAAAATATTATGGATATATTTTTACTTTTAGGCGGAATATTCTTGTTTACTTTCTTTTTCGGAATTTTACTGGAGAAAATTAGAATTCCCTGGATTTTTGCTGCCCTAATTTTGGGTTTAATTTTCACTTTTCATAATCCCTTTTCAGAGATTACTTCTTCTGAAACCTTTAGATTTTTGGCTTGGCTGGGAATGTATTTTTTGCTCTTTTTAATTGGTTTTGAGTTGGATTTGGGGAAAATAAAAAAACTCGGAAAGTTTATAATAAAGTCAACTTTTTCAATTATTTTCTTTGAAGCTATTTTTGGAAGTCTATTAGTTCACTTTGTCTTTGGATACGATTGGTTTATTTCAATTTTGGTAGCTTTATCTTTTGCCACTGTAGGAGAAGCAGTTTTAATTCCAATCTTGGATGAGTTTAACCTAACTAAGAGCAAATTAGGACAATCAATCTTGGGGATCGGAACCTTAGATGATATTATCGAGGTTTTAGTAATAGTGATAGCAATCCTAGCAGCACCGATTTTAACTGGTGAAGTTGAGAAGACTATAAATGTCTGGGAATTGTTAATTATTTTACTTTCTTTGCTTGGCTTATTCCTTCTCACTTTTGGGATAATTAAGCTAAGAGAGAGAGTATCTCGAATGAAAGTAAAGAAGATTGAAGCCATTTCCCTTCTGGTTTTAGCTATTTTCTTTTTATTTATTGGTTTGGGGAAATTTGTAGAGGCAGCAGCCATCGGAGCTTTATTAGCTGGAGTAGCCACTAAAAATTTCTTACCTGAAAGGAGAATTGAAGCAATAGAACCCCAAATTAAATTTTTAACCTATGCCTTTTTTGGTCCCACCTTTTTCTTTTGGGTAGGGATAGATACTAATGTAAATTATCTTTTAACTGCTTCGTGGCTGGTATTTTTAGTGATAGCGGTGACATATAGCGCTAAGATTTTAGCCGGTTATTTAGTAGGAAGAAAAGAATTGGGAACAAAACCCTCAATTTTAATGGGAATTGCCTTGGGGGTAAGATTTTCAACCAGTATTGTGATTATAAAATTTTTATTTGAAAAGACAATCATTGGCCCGGAACTCTACTCGGTTTTAATTGCCTCAACTATTGCTTTTAAATTTATAATTCCATTCTTACTTTCCTTTCTGATTACAAAATGGCAAATAGTCCCAAAAACTGTTTAATTTTAATATGGTCGGGATTTATATTTTAATTTTTATCATTTCTTGTTTAATTCTTTTCTGGTCAGGAAGATGGTTAGTCGGGGCTTTGGCAAGAATTGCTAAATATCTTGAGTGGCGAG
>CAZVTU010000037.1:0-5874 GCA_964630295.1 uncultured Candidatus Saccharibacteria bacterium | reverse complement strand
GACCCATTCGCCAATTATTTTGGCTTCTTCTAAAATTTTAGTTTCTAAAGTCTGATTTTCGGGAGGGGTTGCATCCCAGGGTTGAAGATTCTCTTCAGAATCACCAGAGAAATAATAGCCAATTACTTCTCTTTTTATTGTGTTATTAGTTTTAAAATAGTGAATATAATGGTAAGGCTCTGAAATATGTCCATCTTCAAAAGTTATTTCACTTAAGGCGTCTTCTCTTTCTTCTGGGAAATCTCCAACTATCTCTTTTGCCTGACGAATTTCTCTGGTCATTCTTTCAATTATTACTCGGCCATTTTGAGTAATTTCAGCTGCCTTTTCACTTTCTCGATAGGCTTTTTGACTTAAATTATAACTAAGATAAACTGCACCAGTGATAATGATTAGAATAGCTATAGTTATTAAAAGTTCGGTAAGGGTAAAGGCTTTATTTTTCATCTTTGAGCAATTAAGTTAGCTATTTTTACTTCTTTCTCACTAATACCTAAAGGGGATCGCCAGAAAACAGTTACCTCAATTTTTTTAATACCCAAATCTTCACTTGGGGGAACTTCTGGATTATTAGGGTCAAAATAGCTAACTTCGGTTCTCCTTTTATAAGAATTAAAATTGGTAATTGAATCGTAATCTTCTTCAACTATTCCTAAAGAAATTTCATTATAAGATTGAGAAACTATTTCTTCCATCTTAGCTTGGCTAAGCTGAATGGCAGTGGAAGTCATTTGAGCAGATTTTTGAACATAGGTGCCCAAAGGAAAAGCTTGCAAAATCGCAATAATTCCAATAGTTAAAATAAAAATTGCTACCAGTAATTCAATTAAAGTAAATCCATCTGAGTTTCGAAAATTTGGATTAATAGTTCGGATATTCATTATTAGTCAGTTATTTCAACGAAGCCCGATGGTTTAACTAAAATATTTTTTATTTGGCCCTTGCTGTTTTCTAAAGTTGTAGTGCCAGCTTCGGCAACTGCTCCGTAAGGATTGTATCTTACTTGGTCATCAGTAAAACCAAAGACAGTAAGAGTAGCAATTTCGTCCGGTAAGAATTTTTCCTTAAGAACTTCGGCTGTTTCACACTGAACTATTTGATATTTTTTTTCTGCTAAGAAAAATTTAAGGCAGTATTCTGTTTGTTCAGTTATCGTTAATTGTTGAGCATACCGTAAATCAGAAACTATTTCTCTACTGATACTGTTTAATTGGAGAGTGGGTTGAAAAAATCGAAAGGCAGGAATACTAACTGCAGTTATAATTCCAATAACACTAATAATTATTAAAAGCTCAATTAAAGTGAAGCTCTTTTTTATCATAAAGATCCTAACATTGAATACATTGGTTGAACCATTGAGATAGCGAAAAAACCAATTGCCGCCCCCACTACTAATAGTAACACTGGCTCAACCACTGAGGCTAAGTTTCTAGTGGCATTACCTACTTCTTCTTCAAAAAAATCAGCTAATTTAGCTAAAATATTCGAAGTTTCACCAGTCTCTTCACCGACTTTTAACATTTGCAAAACTACTAAAGGATAAAGGTCTTGATGATTCATTAAGGCTTCGGATAATTTTTTTCCTTTTCTAACTTCATTGGCTGCTTCAGCAATTATTTTTTTATAATAAACATTTCCCAAGACTCCAGAAACAATTTCCAAAGATCTAACAATAGGAACACCAGCAGCAATCAAAGAGCTTAGGGTTCTTACTGTATAGGCAGAATTTGTTTTTTTGATTAAGGAAGAAATAATAGGTAATCTTAAAAAAAGGTAATCTATTGTCTGTTTTCCTTGTTTAGTTTTTAGAATAACAGAAAAGAGAAAAATAAAGATAATCAAGACAAAAAATACCAAATACCATTTTTCAACTAAAAAATTACCTAGACCAATTACTATTCTGGTAGTAATCGGTAATTCGATTTTTAATTCCTCAAAGGTGGAAGCCAATTTAGGAACAACCATAATTAACATTAAAACACCAATGCCAACCATAGCCAAAACTACAACTGCTGGATACATTAAGGCCCCCTTTATCTTTGATTTTAATTCATGCTCTCTTTCCATTTGGCGAGCTAAAACATTTAAAACTTCGTCTAAATTTCCCGCTTCCTCTCCTACTTTTATCATGTTTTGAAAAAGCTCTGAGAAAATATCAGGATAATTAGTTAAAGTATCAGAAAAATTTTTACCCTTAACAACTGCTATTTTTATTTCTTCAAGAACTCTTCTAAATTTTTTACTTTTAGTCTGGAGAGAAAGAGTTTCTAAAGCTTTTGGTAATGGAAGACCAGAAGATATCATTACTTGGAGATTTCGAGTAAACATCATTTTTTCAGTTAAGGGAATACTTGTAAAAAAAGGGAGAGAAAATTCAATTTTTCTCTTCCTAGTTCCTTTTTCTATGGGTTCCGCTTTAATTAAAATAAAACCTTGTTTTTTTAAGGTACCAGCTAATTGATGAATGTCTTTTGCTTCAATTATTCCGGTTTTCTCTTTCCCGGTTGGAGATTTGGCTAAATAAGAATATTTTGCCACAATAGTAATTATTCAACAATAACTCGGAGGACTTCTTCAATTGAAGTGATTCCTTGGGCTGCTTTAATAAAACCGTCTTCCACCATTAATCTCATTCCTCTCTTTTGGGCTTCGTTTTGAATCTGATCAGCCGTAGCTTCTTTAACAATTAATTCTTTGATCGTTTCATTAACTGGTAGAACTTCAAAAATACCAATTCTGCCTCTATAACCTTCGGGACAGTCTTTAGTTGGTTTTGGTCGGTAAAAATCAATATCTTTTAAGGTTTGATTTTTCTTTGCTAATTTTTCTTCTTTTAAAATATCTAAAATTCTCGCTGGGTCGCAGTATTTTTTTAAATTTTTAATCTCTGATTCCTTTAAACGATATTTCTCTTTATCCTTACAAAGTCTTCTAACTAATCTTTGGGCTAAGATAACGTTCAAAGTGGAGGAAATTAAAAATGGTTCAGCTTTCATATCGATCAGTCGGGGAATAGCTCCGGCAGCTGAAGTAGTATGAAGGGTTGACAATACTAAATGGCCGGTCAAAGCAGCGTTAATAGCTAAGCTGGCAGTTTCGCTGTCTCTAATTTCTCCTACCATAATAATATCCGGATCTTGTCGAACTAAGGCTCGAAGGCCGGCAGCGAAAGTTAAACCAATTTTTGGATTAACCTGCGTTTGGTTAATTCGAGGCATTCGATACTCAACTGGATCTTCAATTGTCGAAATATTTACCCCTGGTTTATTTAAAATCTCCATCATTGAATAAAGAGTAGTTGTTTTCCCGCAACCGGTAGGTCCGGTTACTAAGATCATTCCCACTGGCTTTCTCAAATTGTCTTCCACCTCTTCAAGGGCTTTGCCTCTTAAACCTAATTGTTCTAAAGTAAAAGCTTTAGCTGTTTCAGGTAACAGCCTCATAACAATTTTTTCACCGTCAAACACTGGCAAGATTGAGACTCTTACTGAGTATTTATAATCCTCACCCTTGATTCTAAATCTACCATCTTGAGGAAGTCGATGTTCATCTAGTTTTAAATTAGACAAAACTTTAATCCGGGCCACAATACCGGAAGCAGCTTGTTTGGGAAGAGTCATGGCATCACGGAGAATTCCATCAATTCGATAACGAACGATCACTTCCTTCTCAGTGGGTTCAATGTGAATGTCGGATGCTCGTTCTAAGATGGCGTGTTTTAATAAGGTATCGACGATCCTCACTACAGGTAATTCTTGAGCAATTTTTTTTAATTCTTCTTTTTCTTTGGCGGTTGCCTCTTCTTTAACTGTTTTAATTCCTTTCACCTCTTTTTTTATTATTTCTCCAAACTCAGCTTCTAAAGTTTTTTGATATTGACGGAGAACATTTTTAATGCTTTCGGGTGTTGTTAATCTTGGTAGAATTTTTAAATTAGAGGTTTTTTTAATAAATTCGATAGTTCTTAAATCTTCGGGGTCCAACATTGCTACTTCTAAATTGTTCTCTTTTTTTCTAAAAGCAACAATGTTATGAGATCTTGCAATTGGCTCAGGAATTATTTTTAAAACTTCTTCTGGAACTTTTTCTTTTTCTAAATTAACAAAAGGAATTCCTAAAATATAAGCTTCCATCTTAATTAGTTCCTCTTGAGAAATAAAACCTTCGGAAACTAAAACATCACCAACTTTTTGGTTGGTTTTTTGAGCTTTTTTTAGAGCTTTATCGAACTGCCTGGCAGTAACTAATTTTGCATCTAAAAGAAAAGCTCTTAATTGCTGGGGTTCTACTTTCATAGATTATTCTCCGAGAGCTTTTTTAATTTTTTTTACTACTTCTTCTAAACTATATTGAGCTTTTACTAAATAAGTTGTCGCCCCCATTTCTAAGGCTTTGTCTATATCTCCAATTCCTTCCAGATTAGTTAAAACAATTACCGGAATATCTTTGGTTTCTTCGTCTTCTTTTAATTTTTTTAAAACTTCAAAACCATTAATCTTAGGTAAAATCAGATCAAGAAGAATCAAATTGGGTTTTTTACTTTTGGCTAATCTTAGACCAATTTCCCCGTCTAATGCAGAAACCATCTGATATCCTTCTTGTCTTAAAATCTCCCCAAAAGCCTTTTGAAGAGCAGATTCATCTTCAATAAATAGAATCGTTTTCATATTTTAAAAAATTATTTTATAGGTAGAGTAAACCAGAAGGTCGACCCCTTCTCCTCCTGGCTGGAAAAGCCAATTTCTCCACCTGTTTTGTTAATGATTGACTTAGCAATGTAAAGCCCTAAACCTGAACCTTCAGTTTGTTGTCTCATTATGTTTCCTGAACGAAAAAATTTTTGAAAAATATATTTCTGATCTGTTTTAGGAATTCCGACTCCATTGTCTTTGATCTCAAAATATAAATTTTTACCCCTTTTTTCTAATTTTATTTTAACTTTCCCCTTCCCCTTAATGTAACGGACGGCATTATCCAAAAGATTTTCGATTACTAATTTTAGTTGAGAAGGATCAGCAAAAATTTGTGGTAAATTTTTTTCGGAATTAAATTCTATCTTGACATTAGAAGCTTTAGCAAAAACTTCTATCTCTCTAATTAGTTTTTCAATTAAGTTTTTTAAGGAAATCCATTCTTTTTTTGGTGGAAGTTTTCCTTGTTCTATTCGGGAAACAATTAGCAAATCGGAGACTAATTCTTCCATTCTCTCTGAATTTTCTTTTAAAATTTTAAAATATTCTGACTGTTTTGGTGTTACTTTACTTATTCTGCCTGACATTAGGAGTTCAATAACCCATTTTAAATTAGAAAGGGGAGAACGTAGTTGGTGGGAAACTATACTAACAAATTCTGACTTCATTCGATTAGCTTCAGCTAATCTTTCAAAGCTTCGAGTAATGATAGCAGCAATAATAAATAAAATTGCCGAAAGTACAAGGACAATTAAAGCTACTATTAGAGGATCTTCGATGTATTTACTCCCGATAGCATAGGTAGCCAAACTTGAACAGATTATAACTAATCCCATTATTAAAAAAAGAAATTGAGGACACTGCCAGAGAGAAAGTCCATACTTTCGACATTGGGCAAGAATATTAAAATGAAAAATAATTTTTCGCAAATCCATTAGTTTATTATAGTATATCACTAAATTGACTAAAAGAGGAAAGTCTATTAAAATAAGAATTACGGCGGAGAGTAGTGTAACGGTAGCACGAGTCCTTTGGGAGGATTTAGTCCGGGTTCGAATCCCGGCTCTCCGATGCGGGTGTAGCACAACGGTAGTGCATCTGCCTTCCAAGCAGAGTACGAGGGTTCGACTCCCTTCACCCGCTCCAAAAACAAAAACAGGCATTAATGCCTGTTTTTGTTTGA
>CAZVTU010000036.1:0-5908 GCA_964630295.1 uncultured Candidatus Saccharibacteria bacterium | reverse complement strand
CCTTCTTCAGTTTTTCAGGAATATATTAGCTAACCATTTCGGTATATATTCTCTGGAAAAGAAATTGCCGAAGGGCTTCGTCAATGAGGTCTTGAATATTGATTTTATTATGTTGGCAATACTCAATGACCCCTTCAGGCAACTTTAATTTGATTTCTATCTCTTTCATCTCAAACTTCCTCCTCGAGATTAGTTCAAGCCTTATTCTAGAGAAGATTAAAAATCAATTATAGAAAACCTTGCTCTTGAAGAAAGGCCTGGTTCCTCGGGTCTTCTTAAACCTCGTTTCTTACGCTCTAATTCTGCTTTCCAATATCTCTCACTCGCTTTTTTTATTATCTCCTCAGCAATACTAGTGGTAATTTTAATTTTGTTGTTTCTCATCTCTTTCCTCCCTTCTTCAATTTTGGAGAACTAATCCCTCCATTTCAAAGATAAAATACCGATTAGAAAAAGTCAAAGCGGTTTTTTATTTTTAAAAATCGGTGGTATAGTTTAATAATTATGAGAGAAATCCGAAAGATTTCAACTCAGGATAAAAATTATCCTAAACTTCTGAAAGAAATTAAAGACCCACCAGAGTTTCTTTATCACCGAGGGGAAGTTCTACCCGATGAAGATTGTCTTGCCATTGTGGGAACAAGGCGATGTTCTTCTTATGGAAAACAAATAGCTCTGGAAATTGCTGGAGAGTTAACTGAAGTAGGATTAACTATTGTTTCAGGATTAGCTCCAGGGATTGATACTTTCGTCCACCGCTCAGTTGTTGAACGAAAAAAACGAACAATCGCTGTTTTAGGAACCGGAATTGATGAAAAATCAATTTATCCAAAAGAAAACCTAAAATTAGCTAAGAAAATTTTAGAAACTGGCGGTTGTTTAATCTCTGAATATCCTGCCGGCACCCCAGGTTCTAAGTTTACTTTTCCTCAAAGAAATAGAATAATCTCGGGGTTATCTCTCGGTGTTTTAGTAATTGAAGCAAAGGAAAAATCTGGTGCTTTAATTACCGCTCAACTGGCAAAATCTCAAGGTAGAAAAGTTTTTGCTATCCCCGGACAGATTTATTCTTTGAACTCTAAGGGTTGTCATTATCTAATTAAGCAGGGAGCAAAGTTAGTCGAATCAGCTGAAGATATCTTAAAAGAATTTTCTCTTTCTTTTAAAAAATTGGGGAGAACGGGTGTCCCCTATTTTGGAGAAAGCAACGTAGAAGAAAGATTAATCTTGAAAATATTAAAAGAAAGAGCTTTAGACATTGATAAAATTATTGAGAAGACGAAATTGCCAGCTCAAAAAGTAGCCTCTACCCTTGCAAATTTAGAAATTCAGGGTAAAGTAAGAAATTTAGGAGGGAATATCTATGCAATTAGTTATCGTTGAATCACCTACAAAATCAAAAACAATAAGTAAATTTTTAGGAGCAGATTATAAAGTTTTATCTTCTTATGGTCACATCCGAGATTTACCGGAGGATGAATTTGGAATTGATATTGAAAATAATTTTAAACCGAAATATATTATTCCAGTAAAATCAAAAAAAATTGTTCAACTTTTAGCCGAAGAAACTCAGAAGGCAAATCTAACAATTTTAGCAACCGATGAAGATAGAGAGGGAGAAGCCATTGCTTGGCACTTATCTCAAGTTCTGAATTTAAACGGTCAAAAACCCTACCAAAGAATTGTTTTTCACGAAATTACAAAAAAAGCTGTTGAAGAAGCTCTTAAAAATCCCAGAAAAATTGATATGAATTTAGTTGATGCTCAGCAGGCAAGAAGAATTTTGGATAGAATTGTTGGCTATAAACTCTCTCCTTTTTTATGGAAAAAAGTAGCTCGAAGATTATCGGCAGGAAGAGTTCAATCGGTAGCAGTAAGATTAGTTGTAGAAAGAGAAAGAGAAATTGAGAAATTTATTCCTCAAGAATACTGGACAATCGTCGCTACGCTCCTCAAAGTCAAAAGTCAAAAGTCAAAAGTCAAAAGTAATGAGTTTGAAGCTTTATTAATAAAAAAAGATAGCGAAACTATCCCAAAACTTGGAATTAAAACAAAAGATGAGGCACTAAAAATTATTAAGGATTTGGAAGGAGCAGAATACAAAGTAATAAATGTAGAAAAAAAAGAAATTAAGAGAAATCCCCTCCCTCCATTTACAACTTCTACTTTACAACAAACAGCTTGGCAAAAATTCAGATTTCCAGCAAAGCTGACAATGCAGATCGCTCAAAATCTTTATGAAAAAGGTTTTATTACTTATCATCGAACCGATTCCTTAAATCTTTCAGATCAATCTTTATTTTCGGCTAAAAAATTTATTACGGAAAATTATGGTAAAGAATATTGGGCCGGGTTTTTTAGAAAATACAAAACTAAATCTAAAAGTGCCCAGGAGGCCCATGAAGCTATCAGACCTACTTATCCCGATCGAAAGCCTGAAAATTTAAAATTAAATACCCAACAAAAAAAACTTTATGATTTAATCTGGCGAAGATTTATCGCCGGCCAAATGGCTCAGGCAATTTTTGATGCAACAACTGTTGACATTGCTGCTAAAAATTATGTTTTTCGAACTACTGGTCAAATTTTAAGATTTGATGGATTTTTAAAAATTTATCCTATAAAATACGAAGAAACTGAATTACCTCCCCTTGAAATAAATGAAATCTTAGAACTAATAAAACTGATCCCGTCACAGCATTTTACTCAACCTCCACCAAGATACACTGAGGCTACTTTAATTAAGGCTCTCGAGGAAAACGGAATTGGTAGACCCTCAACTTATGCTCCAATTCTATCCACAATTCAAGAAAAAAATTATATTGAAAAAGATGAACAAAAAAGATTTAAACCCACCGAAATTGGATTTGTGGTAAATGATCTTTTGGTAGAACATTTCCCAAAAATCGTTGATATTGGTTTCACTGCTGAAATGGAAAAAGATTTAGATAAGATTGCTCAGGGAGAAAAAAAATGGGTCCCAGTAATCAAGAATTTTTATAAACCTTTTGAAGAGAATTTAAAGAGAAAATATAAAGAAGTTTCAAAAAAAGACATCACTGAAATTCCCACTCAAAAAAAATGTCCACAATGTGGAGCCCCTTTATTAATTAGATTGGGAAAATATGGAAAATTTTACGCTTGTTCTAAATTCCCGAAATGTAAATATACTGAACCATTAAAAGAAAACATTTTGGGAATTAATTGTCCGAAATGTAAAAAGGGCAAAATTGTTGAAAAAAGAACTAAAAAAAATAAAATATTTTATGGTTGCAATCGATATCCGGAGTGTGATTTTGCTTTATGGGAAAAACCAACTGGTGCAAGATGTCCAAAATGTAATTCCCTTTTAATTCAAACGAAAAAGGGAGAAATAAAGTGCTCGAATAAGAACTGTCTCTCGCTTCGCTCAACAAAACCTTGATTTCTCGTTCCGCTCGAAATTAAAGAATGCGATTATAAGATTGAAAAATAAGATAAAATTTGGTAAAAAATAAATATGCCGCGGTGGCGGAATTGGTTTACGCGTACGACTCAAAATCGTATGGGAGAAATCCCATGAGGGTTCGAGTCCCTCCCGCGGCACTAATATTTTTTAAAAATTCTCATCACTAACCAACCAGAAAACACTCCAATTAAAGTTCCAGTTAATATATCTGATGGCCAGTGAATACCACAGAAGATTCGAGAAATAGCAATTAAGGAGCTGGCAATCAAAAACAAAATGCCAGTTTTTTTGTTGTAAAAATAAATAACTGTAGATAGGGCAAAAAAGAAAGCAGCGTGACCGGAAGGAAAAGAAGGGGTGGGCAAATGATTTATAAGTAAGTTAACGTTATTTTCGACAAACGGCCGAGGTTTTTGCCAAAAAAAACGGATTAATTCTGTAATTAGAAATCTAGAAAGAATTACTGCTCCTAATATTTTAATTACCATTGGCCGATATTTTTTTAAATTTTTTATCAAGAATAGAAAAAGAACAAAAATTAAAATGTAACCTAAATATTTAGCACAGAAAATTCCAAAGAAATCAAGATAGATATTTCTTCCTGCAAAGTTGTTTATTTGTTGGAAAATTAAGAAATCCATTTTTACCACTTAAATTTGGGAGGAATTCCCATTAACATAAATCCAAAGGACAATATGGCGGCAATAATAAAAGCAATGTTAACTTTGGGAAAAAAGAGAAAAATTCCAGCTAAAATTAAAAAGAAAAAGAAACGAGAAAGATTGGTTAAAACCTCTCGATAAACTATAAATTCATCTGCTTCTTTTCCTCTTAGAGAAATTTTGTCATAAAAAAAAGTTTGAAAGGGAATACTCGCTGAAATCCGGCAAATTCGATAGAGAGTCTGAGCTAAAAAGGCGTCAAAAGGATTTACAACAAAATACTTTATAATCCAAGAAACGGAAGTTAAAATCGAACCAATATTTAAAAACCAAACCCGATTGCTTATCGTGTCGGACATTCTTCCCATATACAGAGTAAAAAGAGCAGCTGCTCCCAAAGCAAAGGTGGTAATTCCTCCCATAGTAGTATAGCTAATTGCTAGAATAAACATAAAAAGAGGCCATAAATAGTAGTTTATCCCCATTTCAAGAGTATCAGCAATAAAAGCAAAAGAAATCTTCCGGTTTTCTTTTTTAAAAATTCTCTGCCAAGCCTTTTGATAGGAATCACTGTAAACAACCTGTGTTTCTCTCGAAAGAAACATCGGAATAGAGGAGGTAAAAAGAACAACTAAAACAGTAATAAACAAAGTAGAATAGCTAGCTACGTTTAGAATTATTCCCCCAATAACTGGACTTAAAATAGTAGGAACTGAAAAGGCTATATTCATTTTCCCGACTTCTCTTCCTTGGTAGTTTCTCTCTGAAAAACGAACAAAGTCAGTATGGAAAGCTGGCCAAAATAAAGTCATGCCAATTGCTTTTAAAATTATCGCCAAGGGAAGTAACCAAATATAACTATAAAGAAAAAAGAGAGAAAGATAATAAGCAAAAAAGAAAAAATGGCTAAAAAGCATATTGTGTTTCAGACCAATTCTCGCCATCAACCTTCCCCCATAAACGGCTAAAAGTCCATAAAGGCCATGAATTGCTCCAAAAAATAATAAGGTAAAAGAAAGAGAGTTGTCAAAATAAGAATACAGATAAATTGGTTCATAAATTAAAATCATTCCTAAAGCTAAAGATCGAATCGCAATACTAGTAAAAAACTGGCTGGCCTCTCTTTTTAAGAAATAATGAAGAAAATGAATTGGTGAAAGACGAAAGGGCATAGAATCATAAAATTATTTTTCCTTCTTTCACTGCTTTATAAGCCATAATATACCCGGCAGCATTCCAAGATTGAAGAGGCGATCCCATTGGTTTACCATTTTTCCCATGCAACCATTCATTAAACTCCCATTCTCTTTCTTTCCCTATTCTATTTGCTTCAGCTAATTTTTCTAATTCTTTTTTTGCTTCCTTTTGTTTATCGGCCTTTAATAAAGCTAAAATATAAAAGCCACCAACAAAAGGCCAAATTCCTCCATTATGGTAACAGAATGGCAAACATTTCCATGGTTTTTCTCTGTATTCGTCCATAGTAGGATATAAAAAACGATATCCTTTATACACAGGATTATCTAAAACCCTTACGGGATAGGGTTTTGAAATTTCTTTCTTTAAAAAATATCTCAATATTCTTTCTCTTTTTTCTTTATCGGCTATATTCCACAAAATTGCTAAGATATTAGCAAATACGTCACATATATCTTCATAAATTTCTAGAATAATAACGTGAGATAAATAATATTCTCTTTTGGGATTAATTGCTTTTTTATAAGCTGTCTTCGATTGGGGGTGATGAATGAATTTTCCTTCATGTCCTTTCTTTGGCCAAAACAAAATATTTATTCCC
>CAZVTU010000035.1:0-5909 GCA_964630295.1 uncultured Candidatus Saccharibacteria bacterium | reverse complement strand
AGCTGATAAATCTTTAATCAAAGGAGGATGTTCGGGATTTAATCTCATATCTTTCTGAGTTAAATAACTGTAACCAGCAGGCAAATGAGCCACTTCATCCATTGTCAGCGAATCTCCCCGCATACTAAAAACAGCTATTATAAAAACAAAAATGAGTAATAATCCAGCAATAATATAAGTTAGCCGATTAGATATATTCATATTTTAAATCCACCTTCTTTTACGAAAATAGATTATCATTACAATTACCCCGAGAAGCATTATTCCTAAAATTATCCAGAAGTCGCCCGGCCACCCTACAAAAGGAAGAAATTTTGTGTTCATTCCAAAAATAGAAGCTAATAGCGTTAGAGGGAAAACAATAACCGAAAAAATAGTTAAAACTTTAATGATATCGTTAATCTTTGTTGTTAACAGAGAATCATTAGTTTGTTGGAGAGCTTCAATGGTTTCTCGGTAATTTTTTAACTGATTCCAGATAAGACCAAAAGAACTTAAGAGATCGGAGAAATAAGGGACGATTTCTTCTCCCCAAAACTTTTCTCCTTCAAAAACTAAGGATTCAACAATTGACTTCTGAGGTTCAATTATTCGATAAAAATCGATAATATCTCTTTTTACAATGGAAATCTCTTCTACCATTTTTCTTTCTCGGCCTTGGAATATCTCTTTTTCGATAAATTCTATTCGCCGATCAATTCGGTTAAGTTTAAGAAGACATTGATCAAAAATTTTACTTAAAAGATTAAAAAGCAGAAATCCACTGCCTTGAGTAAAATATTTTTTCTTTTCTGTATCATAAAGATTACAACGGTCCCAAAGAGCCTTAAGCGGTAAAATAGTTTGATAATGAACAGTGATTAAAGTATCTTTGGTGACTAAGATGTCTAATTCTCGAGGATCGGTTTCCCGAGTTATCTTATTGTAAACTGGGTAGTAAAAAACTTGAAAAAGATATGAACGATAGTTTTTGACTTTTGGGAAATAACTAGGAGGAATAATTTCATTTAAAACCACTGGATGAAACTTAAAATTATCTTTAAGATATTTAATATCCTCTTTTGTTGGTTTAATGATATCTATCCAAGTTGTATTTTTATACCGAATTATATTTATCATATTTTATTATTTTAACATAATACAAAAAAAGAAAATACCTAATGACAGCTTTGGATTATCACTCTTGACAAGCGACTGCTAATTTATTATCATTATTATATGACCCTGACTGAAAGACAAAAAAGAATTTTAAATAAGATTATTGAAGAACATATTGACTCGGCTGAGCCAGTAAGTTCTTCTTTATTAGAAGAAAAATACGATTTTGGTATTCGTCCCGCTACTATTAGAATTGAGATGCAAAAATTAACTTCAGCCGGCTTAATTACCCAACCTCATACTTCGGCAGGAAGAATTCCTACTGATAAGGGTTATCGTTTTTATGTAAATGAGTTGTTAGAGAAAAATTTGACTAATGAAAATATTGATTTATGGACAACCGATGAAGAGATAGAAGAGATAAAAGATACAATAAAATTTCTTCAATCATTGACTAAAAATTTAGCTTCTATTTCTTCCAACTTAGCCATCGGTTACTTATTTAAAGAAAAAATCTTATTGAAAGAGGGTTGGGAGGAACTTTTAAAAGAGCCAGAATTTCAAGAAACAAAATTAATTTCTAATTTCACAAACCTTCTTAAAGTTTTTGAGGAAGAAATTGAAAATCTTAAAATTAATTCAGGAATAAAGATATTTATTGGGAAGGAGAACCCATTTTTTAAAGCTCGGGATTTTAGTATAATTCTTTCCAAGTGTTATTTTCCTGAAACAGATGAAGGAGTTCTTGCTCTTTTAGGACCTAAGAGAATGACCTATGAAAAAAATATTAGTTCCTTGAGTTCTATAATAAAATTAATAGAGAATTTAGATTAGTTATGACCGAAGATAAAAAAAAGTTAAATTTAGAAGAATTAAAAAAAGAATTGGAAATTTGCCAAAAACAAAAATCAGAATATTTAACTGGTTGGCAGAGAGCAAGAGCTGATTTTCTAAATTATAAAAAAGAAGAACGAGAACGAATTGAAGAAATTCTAAAGTATACTAACGAAGAGTTAATCTTTAAAATATTACCCATTTTAGACAATTTTTACTTAATTGAAACGAAGTTGCCAGAAGATATTAAAAAAAATGAGAATGTTAAAGGAATTTTACAGATAAAAAATCAGATCATTGATCTTTTGAAGAGGGAGGGAGTTGAAGAACTTAAAATTAAAGTTGGAGATAAATTCGATCCAAACTATCAAGAAGCGGTGGAAACAACCGAAAAAGAAGGGATTGAACCAGGAATAATTTTAGAAATAACCCAAAAAGGTTATATAATAAATGGTAGGTTATTAAGACCTGCCAAAGTAAAGGTCGCCAAATAACTAACCTTAAACCCTAAACTTTAAACGTTTATAGTTTACGGTTTAGGGTGATGCAAAGTGCATATGCCTTTAATACCATACAGACCGTTCTGGGATTTAGAAAGGTGGTTTGAGGAGGAATGGCCAGAGTGGGGAGAGCGATGGTTTCCTAGATTACCTGCTTTCCGAGCACCAAAAATGGATATTTATGAAGATAATGGTAATGTAATAACTGAAGTAGAGTTGCCCGGTGTGGATCCTAAAAACATTGAAATTGAGGTGAAAGATAATATTTTGAAAATAGAAGCAAAGAAAGAAGAAAAGAAGGAAGAAAAGAAAAAGGGGTATTATCGAAAAGAGATTAGCAAAGGGTATTATAAAAGAGCAGTTCCCTTACCGGTAGAAGTTCAAGGAGATAAAGCAGAAGCTAATTATCAAGAAGGAATATTAAAAGTGGTCATTCCTAAAGTCAAACCCAAAAAAGAAAAGAAAAAAGGAGTAAAGGTAAAGGTTAAAGGAGCTAAGACAGCTTAATTTTGAAATTTTTTAGATAAAAACTATGCCAAAAATCTTAGGTATTGACCTCGGTACCACTTTTTCAGCTATGGCTGTGGTGGAGGCTGGGGAACCAAAAATTATTGAAAATAAAGAAGGGGGGAGAACCACCCCTTCCATTGTTGCTTTGACCAAGACTGGTGAGAGATTAGTTGGTATTTTAGCAAGACGACAACAGATAACTAATCCTAAAAATACTATCTTTTCGATTAAAAGGTTAATCGGTAGACGTTTTTCTGATCCAGAAGTACAAAGAGACAAAAAACTCTTACCTTATGAAATTAGAGAGAGACAAGATGGGGGAGTGGAAGTTAAAATGGGTGATAGATGGTATACACCACCCGAAATTTCAGCAATGATTTTACAAAAATTAAAGCAAGATGCTGAGGAGAAATTAGGTGAAAAAATTACTGAAGCCATTATTACTTGCCCGGCTTATTTTGATGACAGTCAAAGGAAAGCCACCAAAGTGGCCGGTGAAATTGCTGGTTTTGATGTTAAGCGAGTAATAAACGAACCAACGGCTGCCGCCTTAGCTTATGGTTTAACTAAAAAAGGAGAAAAGAAAATTGTTGTCTACGATTTTGGAGGAGGAACTTTTGATATTTCTATTTTAGATGTAGCTGAAGATACGGTAGAAGTGAAAGCTACGGGGGGAGATACCCATTTGGGAGGAGACGATTTTGATCGAAGAATTATGGATTGGCTAGTGGATGAATTCAAAAAAGATCAAGGAATTGATTTATCAAAAGACCCTCTGGCTTTACAACGAATTAAAGAAGCAGCTGAAAAAGCTAAGATTGAATTATCAACTACCTTGGAAACAGAGATTAATTTACCATTTATTACTTCTGATGCGGCTGGTCCTAAACATCTTTATTATAAGCTGACCCGAGCTAAATTAGAGGATTTAGTTTCAGATTACATTTCGAAATCAATTGAATTAGTTAATCAAACCATTAAAGAAGCGAAACTTACTCCTAAAGATATTGATGAGATTGTTTTGGTTGGGGGTCAAACAAGAATGCCAAAGATTCAGGAAGAAATTAAAAAACTTTTTGGTAGAGAACCTAATAAATCAATAAATCCAGATGAAGTAGTTGCAATCGGAGCAGCTGTCCAAGCAGGAATTTTGCAAGGTGAAGTGAAAGACGTCTTGCTTTTAGATGTTACCCCTCTTTCTTTAGGAATTGAAACTTTAGGACAAGTTAACACGATTTTAATCCCCAAAAATACAACTATTCCTACTTCCAAAACTCAGATTTTCTCAACGGCGGCTGACAATCAGACCTCAGTCGAAATTCATGTCTTACAAGGAGAGCGACCAATGGCTCCCGATAATAAAACCTTGGGTCGATTTATTCTCGATGGCATTCCTCCGGCCCCCCGGGGAGTTCCCCAGATTGAGGTAACCTTTGATATTGATGCTAATGGTATTTTGAGTGTTACCGCCAAAGATAAAGCGACAGGAAAATCTCAATCAATTAGAATCGAAGGATCAACCGGTCTTTCGAAAGAAGAGGTAGAGAAAATGAAGAAAGAAGCAGAATTACATGCAGCCGAAGATAAGAAAAGACAAGAATTAGCTGAGGCAAAAAATTTAGCTGATAATTTAATTTATACGACTGAAAAAACCTTAAGAGAAGCCGGCGATAAAATTTCTCCTGAAAATAAGAAAGAAATTGAAGAAAAAATCGAAGAATTGAAAAAGACAAAAGAGAGTGATAATATAGAGGAAATTAGAAATAAAACCCAAGAACTTTCCCAAGTAATTCAGAAAATCGGTGCAGAGTTATATAAAACAACTCAGGAAAGGAAATCTGAGGGAAGAGATGAGCAAAAACCCGAAGAAGGCGAATACAAAGAAAAACCCTAAATCTTAAACTATAAACTATGAACAAGGATTATTATCAAATTCTAGGAGTTTCTCGTGATGCTTCCGAGGAAGAAATTAAGCGGGCTTATCGGAAATTGGCTCATAAATATCATCCTGACAAAGGTGGAGACGAAAAAAAATTTAAAGAGATAAACGAAGCTTATCAAGTTTTGTCTGATAAAGAGAAGCGAGCCCAATATGATCGGTTTGGTCGAGTTTTCGAGGGAAAGAGCGATTTTGGACCAGGATTTGATTTTGGATTTAATTGGGGAAAATTTAATGAAGGATTTGAGTTTGATTTTGGTGATTTGAGTGAAATGATGGAAGAATTTTTTGGATTAGGATTTACTGGTCGTAGAAAAAGAGAAACAAAGCGGGGTAAAGATATTGAAATTGAGTTAACCCTTTCTTTAGAAGAAGTTTTAAGAGGGAGAGAAAAAGAACTTACTTTAGAAAAATTTATTACTTGTTCTCGTTGTCAGGGAATCGGAGCTGAACCAGGTACTTCAGTAAAAGAGTGTTTTTCTTGTCGAGGAACTGGTCAAGTCCAACAAATTAAACGTACGCCTTTTGGTTCTTTTACCAGAAGCACTATTTGTCCTGAATGTGGTGGAGAGGGTTTTCGGCCAGAGAAACCTTGTAATGTTTGTAAGGGTGAGGGAAGAATAAAAGGAGAGGAAGTAGTAAAAATATTTATTCCAGCTGGGGTAGATACTAATCAAGTAATTAAAGTGGCAGGGAAGGGAGATGCAGGAAAAAGAGCAGGAAAATCAGGAGATTTGTATATTAGAATTTTTGTTAAACCTCATCCGGTCTTTAAAAGAAGGGGAGACGATATATATATAAAGCGGGAAATTTCTTTTTCTCAAGCTGCTTTGGGAGATGAAATTGAAGTACCAACTTTAGAAGGAAAAAAGATTTTACTAAAAGTTCCCGCAGGTACTGAATCAGGAAAAATTTTGCGAATTTCTGGTAAGGGCATTCCTCATTTTTCAGGTTATGGTAGGGGTAACATGTATGTTGAATTGATTGTTAAGACACCAAAGAGATTAACAAAGAAACAAAAAGAATTA
>CAZVTU010000034.1:2285-6481 GCA_964630295.1 uncultured Candidatus Saccharibacteria bacterium | reverse complement strand
GTGTTCACTTTGAGGAATAAATTTCAAAATTCTTTCCGAAAACAAACCGGAACAGACTTCTTTTCCAATTTTTTGTTTCTTTTCAAAAACAGTTACTTTATATCCTATTTCGGAAAGCTTCTCGGCTAAGTATAATCCGCATATCCCCGCCCCAATAATGACTACTTTCAGATTTTTCATATTCGATTTTTATTGGTTCCTTCTCTTGCTGTTTAGCAACAATAAAACCTACAGCAAAAGATAACAAAGAAATTAAAATAACCCCAATTACCAATATAATATCATCTAAATGAGTTTTGACAAATTGTTTTATTTTTGCTAACATAAAATAATCAAATCCTAAATCCGAAATCCTAATTTCTAAATAATATCAAAATTCTAAATCTTAAATACCAAAACCTTTTAGAATTTAGAATTTTGGTCATTTGAATTTATTTAAGGTTTAGTGCTTTGGATTTAGAATTTATTAAAGTTATGGCAAAAACTAAAGCAGCTGGTGCAACAAAATTAGGAAGGGATTCTCAGCCAAAATACTTGGGTATAAAAATCTTTGGAGGACAAACGGCTAAACTAGGTAGTATTATTGTCAGACAACGAGGAACAAAATTCCTTCCTGGAAAAAATGTCAGACGGGGTCAAGACGATACTTTATACGCTCTAAAAGAGGGGGTGGTTCGCTTTGTAACGAAAAGAAAAAAGAGATTCAATAAATCTAGAAAAAAAGTAAAAATTGTTAATGTTGAGTAATAGCTGTTCGAATAAATTCTTTAAATAAAGGATGGGGCCTGAGGGGCCTTGATTTAAATTCCGGATGAAATTGACTGGCGACAAAAAAGGGATGACGAGGAATTTCAATAATTTCAACTAAATCACGCTCAGTGTTAATTCCTGACATAACTAGCCCTTTTTTTTCTAAATCCTGACGAAATTCATTGCTTAATTCGTAGCGGTGGCGATGTCTTTCTTGAATCAAGATATCGCCTTTTTTATTTAACTTCCCCCAATTGCTTTTTTTATAAGCTAAATGAGCTTTCGTTCCTTTTTTAACTAAGCAGGGGTAGGCACCTAATCTCATTGTTCCACCATATCGTTTTTCACTTAGAAGAGCTTTTTGCTCAGGGAGAGTATCAATAACCGGATATTTACAATGTCTAACAAATTCAGTGCTATTAGCGTCTTTCATTCCACAGACGTTTCTTGCAAATTCAACCACTGCCAATTGAAGACCTAAACAAAGTCCTAAATAAGGAATTTTTTCTTTACGACAAAATCCGATAGCTTTTATCTTACCTTCAACTCCCCGCTTACCAAAACCCCCAGGGACAATTATCCCTTCGTATTTTTTTAATTCTTTTAGTTTTAGAGATGTTTTTTCATAAATTTCCGAAGATAACCAAGTAAATTGAGGTTTCCTTTTATAGAACCAAGCAGCGTGTTTTATTGCCTCAATTACTGAAATATAAGAATCAGCTAAAGTGAATTCTCCTGTTTCAAAATATTTTCCAACAATGCCAATTGAAACTTTCTTCTTTGCATTTTTAATAGTATTTACTAATTTTTTCCAATCTCTCAGATTTTCTTTTTTTGGTCTCATTCCGAATTTTTTTAAAATCATCTTCCCTAAGTTATCCTTTTCAAAATTGATAGGAATCTCATAGATTGATTCAATATCGGGAGCAGAAATTACATCTTCTTCTTGAACATTACAAAAAATCGATATTTTTCTTTTTCGGGGTTGGTCTAATGGATACTCAGAACGGGCAATAATTATATCCGGTTGAATACCAGCTGAATTTAAAGCTCTAACAGCATGCTGGGTTGGTTTAGTCTTCATTTCCCCTATCATTTTAGGAATGGGCAAGTAACTCACCAAAATAAAAATAACATTTTGAGGCTCCCTCAAATGCATCATTCGGGCAGCTTCTAAAAAAAGAAGGTTTTGATATTCCCCCACCGTTCCTCCAATTTCAATTAAAATAAAATCAGCTTTATTTATTTTGGCTGCTTTCTTAATACGGGAGATTACTTCATCGGGGATATGAGGGACAACCTCAACACACTTACCATCGTATTCTAGATTTCTTTCTTTGTGGATCACTGTCTCATAAACCCTGCCAGTAGTAAGATAATTGTCGGTGGTTAGATCTTGATCTAAAAACCTCTCATAATTTCCAATGTCTTGATCACACTCCACTCCGTCTTTTGTTACAAAAACTTCACCGTGCTCAATTGGGTTCATTGTTCCGGCGTCGACATTGATATAAGGATCGATTTTAATGGCTGTCACCCTAAACCCTTTACTCTTTAAAATTCTTCCAATGGAAGCCACTGCTACTCCTTTACCAACGCCAGACATTACACCCCCAGCAATAAAAATATATTTTGCCATAAATTATTAGTAAAATTGCCACGGTTATGGAGTCCGGGGCAATTTTACATTTTTTCTGAAAAAAGTATACGCTTTAACTTTCTTCCTCTTTTTTGGTAACAATTACTCTTATTTCTGCTTCTAAATTATGCTCAAACTTAATTTTTACGGGAAACTCTCCCAATTCTTTGATTGGCTCTGATAACTCAATTTGATTCTTTTTAACTTCAAAACCTGCTTCTTTTAATTTTTCGGCGATTTTTTGAGTGGTAATTGATTCGAAAAGTTGGTCTTGATCTCCCACCTCCACTGGAATGATTATTTCTTGATCATCAACAGCTGAAGCTACTTCTTGAATTTTCTTTAACTCTTCTTCAGCTTTCTTTTCCTCGATTTCTTTTTGGGTTTCTAACCACTTCATTGCCTCCTTTGTGGCTGGCTTAGCTAATCCACGAGGAATTAAAAAGTTCCTGGCGTAGCCATCCTTTACTTCTTTGATCTCAAATTTCTTTCCTAATTTTTCAACGTCTTTAAGGAGAATAACCCTCATATTAGTATATTATATTAGAGGTTCTTAATAATTTCAATTGCTTTGTCAAGTTGAGGATCGCGACCTTCGTTGTAATCCTCATCGGTCATTTCCACTTTAATATCTGGCTCTAAACCTTTATCAGATATTGATTCTCCCTTTGGAGTAAGCCATTTAGCAATAGTTATTTTTAAAGAAGAGCCCCCTCTAAGTTTTTCTAATTCTTGAACCGAACCTTTCCCAAAGGAAGTTTCCCCTATCAACAATACCTGACGGTTATCACGGAGGGCACCGGCTAAAATTTCTGAACCGGAAGCTGAACCTTTGTTAATTAGAACTACGATAGGATAAGTCGATAATTTAGCGTTTCCTTCAGCTTTGTATTCGTTTCTTTCTTTACCCCCGCCAAACTCTTCGATCGCCACAATTTCTCCTTTTAAAAGAAACCAACCAGCAATATTTTGGGCAACCTCCAAATAACCACCCGGGTTATTTCTTAGGTCTAAAATTATTTTTTCAGCTGGACTAGCTAGAATCTCAATTGCAGCTTTATTAAAATCAAAGGCAGCTTTTTCTGTAAAATTATAAAGTTTTAAATAGGCGATATTATTTTCCTTCAACTCCCATTTTAAAGAAGGAATCTCAATTACTCCCCTAACAATTTTAATGTCTTTCGTTTCTCCCCATTCTTCACGCAAGATCGTTAAAGTAACTTCTGTTCCCTTAGGTCCCCTAATTAAATTAACTGCTTCTTCGATGGTCATATCAGTTGTTGGTTTTCCATTCACCTTCATAATTATATCTCCGGCCCGTAAACCAGCTTTTTGGGCAGGGGTTCCCTCTAAGGGAGCAATTACTTGAAGTTGGCCTTTTCTTATTCCGATTTCCATACCTACTCCTTCAAAAGAACCTTTCACGTCTTCCATAAATCTTTCGGTATCTTCGGGTTTTAGAAAGACGGTGTAGGGGTCATCTAAAGATTTTACCATACCAGAAATTGCGCCATAAATCATCTCTTGAGTGTTAAGTTTCCTTTTATCAACAAACTTATCTTCTAATTTCTTCCAAGCTTCCCAAAATAGAGAAAAATCAACATTTTGTGGTGGACAAACTTCACAAACTACTTGTGAGCGTCCAAACCAAAATCCTAAACTAAAAACAACTAAAATAATTATAATTAAAAAAACTAAAACAAGATTTTGCCTTAATTTAAAAGCCATTAGATTAATGTAGCATAAATCTTCCTCTTAAACAACCTTTACCTTTAAACCAATTAAACGAATTAATTTCCGATTTTCT
>CAZVTU010000034.1:0-2185 GCA_964630295.1 uncultured Candidatus Saccharibacteria bacterium | reverse complement strand
TTTATAATCTTTTAAAAAAGATATGTCTAAATAAGCTTCATCTAAACTAACAATTTCCCATTGGGGAGAATATTTTTTTATTATATTCATTATTTCCTCGGAAACTTTTTGGTAAAATTTCATATTAACTGGTAAAAATACAGCTGTTGGAAAAAGTTGATAAGCTTTAGAAATTGGTAAAGCTGAATGGATTCCATATTTTCTGGCAATGTAATTACAGGTAGACACTACTCCTCTACCCTTTCCTTTTTTCGGATCTGCTCCAACTACAACGGGCTTACCTTTAAACCGGGGATTTTCTCTTTCCTCTATTTGAGCAAAAAAGGCGTCCATATCGATGTGTAAAATTATTCTTTCCATAATTATATTTTAACATCTAAAAACACAAAACTGAGCCAGTTTAAAGAGATTGGCTCAGTTTTTCTCGTGGTACACTATATATTGAAAATAGTTCGCTA
Source organism: uncultured Candidatus Saccharibacteria bacterium (assembly GCA_964630295.1). Classification (GTDB taxonomy): domain Bacteria; phylum Patescibacteriota; class Minisyncoccia; order Minisyncoccales; family RBG-13-42-11; genus CAZVTU01. Next base: position 1,727 of record CAZVTU010000034.1, on the reverse strand, counting down.
AGAAAATCTTAACAGATTTTCTCTTCGGCGGCAAATTCCGGAAACAAAAAACCAACTCTTTTGAAGTTGATTTTTTGTCCTAAATAAATCTTTTTTCAAACACTTACTTAGGGATATTGACGGGGGTAGAAGCGTATTAGCTTCTTTCCCTCCGCCATCTTTGGGTTCTAGAAAACTCTGGACCTATGCGCTTTTTCCAAACCATGTAATACTCGTTTCCATCGACGCATGGTTCAGACATCGACATGGTTAATATAAAGTATATTCTCAATGTCGACAACGGCTACTAGCTCGGCAGCACCTCCTGGCGACCTTTCCTCCACACCTCTCTCCCGTAGCCATGCTACATATTTTTGGTAGAACTGAATGATGTCTTTAGAATTACTCAGTTCCTGAATGGCTTTCCAGATATCAAGTTTAGGCAGGGGCGACGCGTGGTTAGCTCCTAGTGAATCTATGATGTCCTCCTTTTCTTATTTTATATCCAGTCTCTAACTTGAATTTTCTCCGTTGGCAAGTCCTCTGCTGAAACCGTGATGACCTCCAACGGCACCACCTCGCGCTCCGATCGCCAATCCCACGAACGGAATGGTGAAAACCCTTGTCGGGGTAAGACATAAACATAGCCCATCTTCCCTTGTAGATGCTCCCATGTTTTTTGCGTTATCTCGAGTCGGATATTTCCTTCCGGCGTCATTCCAAAAGAACTGCCATATCCTTTGCCGAAGGGAAAATTCCGTGGGTTCACTATAGCTCGGAAAATAGCGATATCAACGAATTGCGTGGCTGCTACAGCTGGATTTCCATCTTTACTTTTTTCCCCAGTTTTTCGGTCAAAATTAACCAGCTGCTTCGGAATCAACTCTTTCAACAGAAGAGGAGAACCGTGGAACAAGAACTTGCCTTCAGTTTCAAGAATTAACAATCTTTCTCTGGCATTGCTCACCTTTCTGTACTCCTTTCCTTATTTTTTGCTTTCGCGGCAAAGCCCCGAAATTAAATTCAGAACCTTAACGCGAAAGCAAAATGGTTTTCAAAGAGCAATCTTTTTACATCTATATAATAGCATATTATTTCATTTTTGTCAAATTTCGGAAGCAAAATAAAAAAGAGGTTTTTGTCCTCTAATATACGAAAAATTTTCTTTTACTCCAGCAGTATAAACTTCGTTTAACTACGGGGCAGGCAAAATGTGGTTTTCCGAGCCGATATTTTTCCGGTTCTTTGGCAGTTTCTGGATGTGCCTCCGGCAGGACTCGAACCTGCAACCTTGGGCTTAAAAGGCCCCTACTCTACCAATTGAGTTACGGAGGCAAATGATTATAAACCTTCTTCTTGTAATTTCTTTAATATTTCTTTTTGTTTCTTTGAAAGTTTTTTTGGAACCTTTACAATCAATTCTACATATAAATCTCCTCTTCCATACCGAGAAAAATGAGGAATTCCTTTCTTAGAAATTTTCAAAATCTTTCCTGATTCCGTTCCCGGAGGAATTTTTAATAAAATTTTTTTATTTTCCAAAGTCGGTATTTCAATCTCTCCTCCTAACACTGCTTGGGAAAAAGTTATTGGCACAGATATATATAAGTCATCTCCCTTTCGCTTAAATAACGGATGCTCCCTTACTAAAACTCGCACATATAAATCTCCTCCCGGCCCTCCTTTTATTCCTGCTTCTCCTTTTCCATTAATTTTAATTATCTGATTTGTATCCACTCCTGGAGGAA
>CAZVTU010000033.1:0-6564 GCA_964630295.1 uncultured Candidatus Saccharibacteria bacterium | reverse complement strand
CCAAAACCTTCTCGAATTGATTTTTGTAAAATTACATCTGAAGCCACCTGAAGAGCATTAACAAAAACATGAACCTTTAAACTTCCTAAAACTTCTCGTTGGGCAAAAAGAAAAATATTTGGATCCTTCTCTCCTTTCTTTTCGACTTTCTGATAAACTCTTTCTGCTTCTGGATCGTCTCGAGCTAAAAATAAGCCAACTAATGCTAGTTGTAAATCGGGAATTTTCTTTTTTGCTAATTGATAAGCCTCAACTACGCCAAAGGGATCCTTCCAGGGATCGAATCGTGATACTTGGGTAATTAAGGGTTTGTCTGGATTGATGCCAAAATTTCTTAAAATTTCATTGGCGTTGTTTAGAGAAAGTGGCTGGTTCTTTGGATTTAGAATATCGATTGCTGGTTGAAAAATTATTGATTTTTCTTTGATTTCTTCTTTAAGAAATTCTTTCGAACTTAAAATGACTTTATCGTAACCCTCCAGAAAACTGGTAACAAACTTCCAAACTTCTCGGTTGGGAGAAGTTAAATCAATATGGAGACGAGAAATTGAAGGATGAAAGTTAGGAAGAAACATAATTACACCGGCGGGTTGAGGATCATGAATTACCCAAATGTCTGGCTTCATATCTCTCATTAGTTCAGTAGTCCGGGACATATGAAGAATATATTTCTTTCTAGCTGAATAAGGAAAACGATACTTTTTACCCTGAAGAGCATTATGCATTTTTTTTGTAATTTCAAAGAAATTATTCCGCGGTGGAATAGTATACCAATCTGCTTTTAATCCTACTCCTTTCATTAGGGGTACTAAACTTTTTAGAATCTCAGCTACTCCTCCTCCCCGGGGAGTAGCATTAATGTGAAAAACCTTTAGTCCTTTTAAATCTTCTTTCAGCTCCTCTATTTCTTTTAATATCTTTGAAGGGATTAAATCTTGATATTTATCTAAATTGGCTCTTTTGGTTTTAACTAACGGAAGCATGTTCTTCTAAGAATTTATTGGCTTTTTTTAAAATTTCTTTGGCATTTTCGAAAGTTAGTTGTTTTAAAGCCTCCTGATAAGGAAGCCACTGAAAACCAATGTGTTCCCAAGAAATTTTTACGTTTTTCTCTTTGGTCTTAGCCAGATAAAAAGTAACAAATTTTAAAACCGTTTTTCCTTGGAATTTAAAAAAGTATTTAATAGTTTCTTTAAAACCTTCGATAAACTCAATTTCTTTTAACCCAGTCTCTTCAGCCACTTCCCTTTTCGCTGTTTTTATCATATCTTCTCCTTTTTCAATATGGCCCTTTGGAAAGTCCCAATAATCTTTTGAGGTTCGAAAACCAGTTGGATAATGTAAAAGAAGGTAATAAATTTTACCTCCTTCCTTTCTAAAAATTACAGCTCCCGCTGATCTTTCTACTGGCATAGTTATTTAAAAAATTTTAACAACTTTTCTAACGGTTGGGTATTAATGATATCTTCTTTCTCAGCCCAACCCCGGCGCGCTTGGGCAATGCCAAATTCAATAAATCTTAGTTGGTCTCGATGATGAGAGTCAGTATTAATGACCATTTTCACTCCCCCTTCTTTCGCTCTCCTAATATTCTGATCGTTTAAATCCAATCTTTCCGGATAAGAATTTATTTCCAAAATCACTTTATACTCTTTAGCCGCTCTTAAAATTTTATCAAAATCACATTGATACTCATCTCTTCTCTTTAAAATTCGACCGGTAGGATGAGAAATAATTTTAATGTAAGGATTTTTCATAGCTCTAATTATTCTTTCTGTCATCTTATCTTTCTCCATTTTAAAATTAGAATGGATGCCAGCAATGGCATAATCTAATTTTTTCAAGGCCTCATCTTTAATATCAATCGAGCCATCATTTAAAATGTTGGTTTCAGCTCCCTGTAAAATCTTAAATTTTTGGTTTTTTGTTTTTAATTTTTTGTTTATTTTATCAATCTCTTTTCTTTGATTAGCTAATTTTTTTTCATCTAAACCGTGCTCGATTCTCAAAAATTTTGTATGATCAGAAATTCCTAAATATTGATAACCTAAATCCTGAGCTGCTTTTACCATCTCTTCAATTGAATTTGCTCCTCCATCCCAATTAGAATGACAATGTAAATCTCCTTTAATATCTTTATAATCAATGATTTTGGGTAATTTTCCTTTCAAAGCAGCCTCAATCTCTCCTTGATTTTCTCTCAACTCGGGCTCCATCCAGGGGAGGCCAATGGCTTTATAAACTCCTATTTCTGTCCAACCAGCAATCATTTTCTTTCCCCGAAAAACACCATATTCATTAAGCTTTAAACCTTTATCAATAGCGAGTCGCCGAGTGGCAATATTGTGCTCTTTGGAACCTGTAAAATATTGAAGAGCTGAACCATAGCTTTTCTTTTGAACTACCCTTAAATCAACGTCAAACCCTTGCTTCATTCGAATCGAAGATTTAGTTGGACCCTTACCCCAAACTTTTATTATCCCGGGGAGAGAAACAAAAAAATCCATTACCTTTTTAGGATCCCTTGTAGTTACTAAAATATCCACATCGCCAATGGTTTCTTTCATTCTTCTAACTGAACCTGCTACGCTAATTTGCTCCACCTCTTTTAAACTTTTTAATCTTTCTAAAATTTCTTTTACTTCCGGTAAAATCTCGCCCAACAAAAATCTTCCTTTACTTCTCTTTAAAAATTCAATCCCTTCTAAAATATTTTTTTCTGTTTTTTCTCCAAAACCAAATAAAGGAGCAATTTTATGAGCCCGAGCGGCTCTCTCTAAATCTTTTAAATTTCTAATTCCTAATTTTTGATGTAAAACTTTAACCATTTTAGGACCCAATCCTTCAACAGCTGTGAGCTCTTCCATTTCTACTGGCGTTTTCTTTTTGAGATCTTCATAATATTTAATCTTCCCAGTTTTTAAATATTCTCCAATTTTCTCAGCAATGCTTTTCCCTACACCAGGTATTTCTTCAAGTGCTTTTATTCCACCTTTTTTATAAATTTCCTCAACATCTTCTTCTAAAGTTTCCAAAGTAATAGCTGCCTTTTGGTAAGCATAAGGTTTAAAAGCTATCCCTTCCATTTCCAGAAAATCAGCAATTTCATAAAATATTTGAGCTAATTCCTGGTTTTTCATAACTATTTTTATTCTTTTGGTAAATGAGGTACTTGAAGTTCTCTCGTCTCAGGGGCTCGAGGAAAGAAATGGTCTCTGGGAAAAATATCTTTATAAACTAAAAGGGGTAAAAACGCACTCCCCAAAGCAAAAATTCCTACTCCAATAAATAAAATATTAAAACCAAATTGAGAAGCAATTATTCCCCCTAAAGCTCCTGAAGTTGCCGCTCCAATACCAATGAAAGTGCTTCTGGTTGACCATTCAAAAGCTTCTTTTCCTTTATCAATGTGGCGAGTAAAAATAGCTGACCAGCCAGGAATATTCATTGCCATTCCTAAAGAATAAATTCCTTTTAATAGATAAATATGCCAAGGAAGAGAACTAAAAATATAACCAAAAGCAGCAAGAGCTGCTAAAATATTACCTATTACCACGAACCACAAATCGTCTTTTTCTCCTTTTATTTTATCCAAGTATTTACCAAAAGGAATCTGTAAAGTTGATTTCACTCCCCAATAAATCGCCATAGCAAATCCAGCTACTCTGGTTGCCTCCCCAGTGTCTCCGAGTGTAATTCTTTGAGCAATAAAAATAGCGAAAATCGGAGCGATAAACCCAAACCCAGTCAAAAGAGAAACATCAGAAGCAATCAATACTTTTATCACTTTATTAACAGATTTTAACATATTAAACACTTACTATTTTTACCATTATTTCTCTTTCTCTTGGCCGATTGTCAAAATCAATAAAAACAATTTGCTGCCAGGTACCTAAAACTAACTTTCCATCTTCAATTGGGACAGTTAAAAATGGTTTCACCAAAGCTGACCTAATATGAGCATAGCCATTACAATCGCCCCATTTTTTGCAATGTTCATAATCTTTACTCATTGGGGCAATTTTTTCTAAAACTTTTTTTAAATCCTCAATTAAACCCGATTCGTATTCCATAGTAGTTATACCGCAAGTCGAACCCGGTGAAGAAATTAAACAGATTCCATCTTTTATTTTGGATTTTCTAACAATGTCAAAAACCTCATTAGTTATATCAATAATATCAGTAAATCCTTTTGTTGAAACTTTAAACTTCATTATTTCTGGTAAAATTATTTAATTTTTTGAATAAAATATTCTTTATCAAGAAGATACCTAAACGAAATAAAATCACTACGCCAATTAAGGCAACGATTAATTCTGCTCCTCTTTGAATCATCGTAAAAGCTGTAGCAGTAGAAACTCCCAGACCTAAAGCGTTGAAAGCGAAAGTTTGTATCGCCTCGTGAGAACCCAAAGCGGTAGGAATAGGAATCATTACAGCTAAATAGCTGAAACCCAAAATGGATAACGCAGGTAGAGCGCCAATGCCTTTCCCTAAGAACAAAATAAGCATCCAAGCACGAAAACACATCGTAGCTGCTCTTAAAAAAGCTAAGCTAATTCCTTTCCACATAGCAGCATTCTTCAATTTAAAAAACTTAAAGATTTCTTTTTCTGTATCAAACGGCTGGTTATGTTTATTTCTAATGAAAAATAACATACTCTCTTTTCGAACACTTTTAAAATAAAAAAAGGAGATTCCAAACAAAAAAATTAAAAATACTCCACCAAAAACTATTCCTAATTTTAAAGGAGGAAGGCCGATACTAAAAAGAAAAAATAACCCTCCAAAAAAAATAACTGCTAAATTAGCAGTCCATTCTAAAATTCTATCAATTATGACCGAAGCCATTCCCTTTGGCCAAGGAACTGAATATCTTTCTTTTAATACATAACTTCGGAAAATTTCTCCTCCCCAAAGCAAGACGGGAGCTAAAAACATTACTGAAAACCCAGCTAAATAGGGATTAAGAAGGTCTTTAAAAGAAATTTTAATTCCGCTTCCTTTTAAAATTTCTTTCCACTTCCAAGTTCCAATCATCATCATTAATAAAGTTAGTCCTAAAATTACTAACCCCTGCCAACCAGTAAAAACTAAAAAGGCTTTTTTAATTGCCGACCAACCAACCACCTTTAAAATCCAGAAAAATAATCCGATTCCGATTAAAAAAGAAATTAAAAGAAGTAGAAGTTTCTTCATTATTGTCTATGATTTTTACATTATACTCCTTTTTTAACTTAAAAACAAAATAAAAAGAGGGGTGTGGCTTTGCCATCACCCCTCATAGGATTGAGCTTAGAGAGCAATTTGTTTAAAGCTTTTTTAGGGATCTGGATCCGGTTTAGTTAGGGCGTCATCGGATCAAGTTTGTGTTTGCCGAGATCTCTGCCGCGGTTGGGTTGAGGATCGGTAAATCCAGCTTTCAACCCTTTAAGGTCAAGCGCACTGAGGGCCATAATTACTTCGGAATTTACCTCACCGTATTCTCCCCCAGGAGTTTCCCAACCACCGGCACTGTTTTGAGTGTCTCTGAGGAAAGCCCAGGCTTTGTCTTGTGCACCTTTTGCCGTACCGTCAGCATCAAGACCAAGAATGGCATAAGCTGTACTCTGCTGGTCACCGCCATCCCAGGAGCCGTCGTCCCCTTGAGCGTCAAGAAGAGCATCTCTGATTTCGCCAATATAACCATTAAAGTCGTTGTTATCAAGCTCAGCGAAAGCCCAAAGTAGTGAAGCATAAGAGGAAATGGTATAGTCCAATCCTGTGTAAGGTACACCTTCCCAGTCGGCTCGGCGTTCGATAAGACGGCTAGCCATTCCGGTAGCATACTCAACATTTTCCACGGCCAGGGCTGCCCTTATCTGAGAAGCCAAGTCCCAGCCCGCGAGGGATTTTCGGATATCAATGTAGTAATCTGCGAGTCCCTCGGCGGTAAAGGCATCCACTGTGTTGGCATACCACGATCTGGCTATATCTGCATAGGCATCATCTCCACTGTCTTGGCTTAAGCGCATCAAGAACTCAATGTCTTGAGACCATGTTCTCTGGCTTGGCGCCGCGTTATATCGAGCCACCATTGTATCTCCCGCAGCTATAGCTCCATCCAGGTAAAGGGTATTTCCGATTCTCTCATATGCCGCCAGAAGCCCAGTGGCTGAGATACCTTGGACATTTGGACCAGTCCACCCGGTGCCGATAACCCACTCCCAAGTGTTGTCTATTTTGGGAGGGCCCCAATAGCTATCGTATGCTCCCTGTAGGAAAAGATGATGATCAGCAGCTAGGATAATGCGTTCTTTAACCATTTCTGGTTGACCACCGGGTTTGGCGGCGAGGGCGACGGAGGCCGGTGCCATCAAAGCGAAAATTAGCATCACTGCCATTGCGATCACAAAGATCTTTTTCATCTCTCACCTCTGTTTTTTTGTTTGTCTCTTAATCGGTCTTTCCCGAGCGTCATTCTGTCTTTCCAGAATGCCAACTCTCTAAGCTCTAATCCTTTTGGAGAATTTTAAGGTACAAAAAAAAGAGGTTATTCATCCTCCAATAACACAAATTTTACTT
>CAZVTU010000032.1:0-6612 GCA_964630295.1 uncultured Candidatus Saccharibacteria bacterium | reverse complement strand
GTTGCTATTTTAAATTTTTATTTTCCATATAATCAAGAATGGAATCAACAGGTTCACGTTTTTTTAGCTAAAAATTGGCAAGGAGAACCAAAAGAATCAGAAGAAATGCTGCCAAAATGGTTTAGAGATAAAGAGATTCCTTTTGAAGAAATGTGGGATGATGATAAGTTTTGGTTACCTCATATTTTAAATGGTAAAAAATTAAAAGCTGACTTCACTTTTAAAAATGGAGAGATAATTACACAAAAAGATATTAAATTTGTGGAAAATTTAGAAGCTTAATTAAATGCACCTTAAATTTACATAAAAAGGAGGTCGAGGGTGGAAAATCTATGGTTGATTCTGGTTGCTTTGGTTGCTTATCTTTTGGGCTCAATTCCAACCGCTTATTTATTAAGCGGAAAGAAAATTCTCGAAGGTGGATCAGGGAACGTTGGAGCAATGAACACTTTTAGAGTAACAGGTTCTCTGAAACCATTAGTTCTGACTTTGTTCATTGATGCCGCAAAAGGAGCAACAGCTGTTGCGGCATCGAGATGGTGGTTATTGGGTTTAGGATATAATGCTGGATTGGGAGTAATGACAGCATCTTTCTTTGTGGTGGCTGGCCACAACTACTCAGTTATTTTGAAATTCTTGGTAGGAGAATTTAAGGGAGGAAGAGGATTAGCCTCTTTAATGGGGGTTCTCTTAGTTTTAAACTGGATTTTACCTTTCCTTTGTTTAGGAGTGGTAATTCTTGCAATAATTGGTACCGAATATGGAATGAAAAGGAGGATTGAACAGGGTTTCCGAAAATTATTTTCAGTGGTTGGCTCGCAAATATTGGGAAGAGTGATTGGATTGGTGATTTGTTTGATTCCAATTTACTTCTTACTACCTAAGGAACTTTTTCCTACCTTCCCACTTTTGTTGATTTTACCAGCTGCTTTATTATCTTATTGGGCTCATTTTGACCGGTTAAGGAAGTATTTGGAGGGGATAAAGAAAAACTAAATATGATATCGTCCTGCTTGCCAGTAGGACGATATTTTTGTTAAAATAAAGATATATGGAGCAATATTTAATGGAGCAATATTTAATGATGAATCAATGGATTATTTGGTTAATTCTCCTTTGGACTTTACCTTGGAAGGGAGTGGCTCTTTGGAAAGCAGCAAAAAACAGCCATAAAAAATGGTTTATTGTGCTATTGGTATTAAATACCATGGCCATTTTAGAGATTATTTATATTTTTTATTTTAGTAAAGAAAAAAAATCTAAAGAAGAAATCTAAATTTTATGGAAGTGTTTGAAGCAATAAAAAACAGATATAGTTGTCGAAGTTATAGAGCTGAAAATATTCCAGAAGATAAATTAAAAAAGATATTGGAAGCAGCGAGGTTAGCGCCTTCGGCTCATAATTCTCAAGAATGGAAGTTTGTAGTAGTGAAAGATGAAGAAATAAGAAACAAATTAGCTGATGCTGCCAGTCAAAGTTTTATTGCTGAAGCTCCAGTAATTATTGTAGCTGTTAGTTTGGACCCAGAACATATAATGTCAGGAGGAAGTCCTGCCTATGCCGTTGATTTGGCTATTGCTATGGAGCATATTGCTTTACAAGCTGTAGAAGAAGGATTAGGAACTTGTTGGATTGGCGCTTTTGACCAAGAAGAAGTGAAAAAGATTTTGAACATTCCCGAAGAATGTAAAGTGGTAGTAATGATGCCCATTGGTTATCCTGCCGATAAACCCAGAGCTAAAATCAGGAAAAACCTTGATGAGATAATTTCTGAAGATAGTTTTTAATACGAGGTTGACTTTTTAACATTTTATTGGTATAATTTAAGTAATAAAAAGAGGAGGTGAAAATTGGAAGTCAAAAGTATAAGAATTCCTGATGGACCTTTTGAATTTTATTACCTTCCACTTAACCGTACTCCTTGGGTCCAAGAAATCGGCTATAAGTTCCACGGTTCGAGATTAGATCCAAATGTCTATCGTTCATTATTGGAACACGGAAGACGAGCAAAGGCGCGAGCGATAGAAGAAGCCAAAAGAATCCATCGGGAATCTTTACAAGGAAAACTTCCTCTTGGCACGGCCTAATATGTTTCAGACCTCGGGTCGTGCCTTTTTGGTTGGGAAAGATGATATAATAAAGAATATTATGGGAAAAAGATTAAATAGACATTTTTATACTCGATCAACTTTAAAAGTAGCAAAAGATTTATTGGGGAAATATATTGTTAGGAAATTAGGAAAGAGAAAATTAGTGGGTAAAATCATTGAAACAGAAGCTTATATCGGGCCCCAAGATAAGGCTGCCCATAGTTACGGAGGCAAAATTACTCCCCGAAACAAAATTGAATACTTAAGCGGTGGCCGTATTTATATTTATTTAGTTTACGGAATATACTGGCAATTAAATATCACTACTAATTTTGAAGGGAAGCCGGAATGCGTGCTAATAAGGGCGATAGAGCCAAATTCAAAATTATTATTAAATAATCAAACAAACGGACCAGGAAAATTATGTCGTTGGCTAAAATTAGATAAATCATTTTATGGCGAGGATTTAACCAAGAGTAAAAGAATTTGGCTGGAAGACAGGGGAGCGAGAGTAAAACCTTCTCAAATTCTTGCTACCAAAAGAATAGGAATTGATTATGCCGGTCCCTATTGGGCAAATAAGAAATGGAGATTTTTATTTAAAAATGATAAGATATAATATATGACTCGTGAAGAAGGATTAAGAATTCTCAAAGAAAATCTTTCAAATCAAAATTTAATTAAGCATTCTTTAGCGGTGGAAGCAGTAATGCGAGCATTGGCTCGTCATTTTCAGGAAGACGAAGAAAAATGGGGTCTATCTGGGCTTCTACATGACATTGATTATGAAAAAGTAAAAGATGATCTGAGCCAGCATTCTTTAGTAGGAGCTAAAATGCTAGAAGAATTAGGAATTGAGAAAGATATTTGTCAGGCAGTAAAAGTTCATAATGAAGCCCATGGTATTTTACCTGAAACTTTAATGGAGAAGGCTTTATTTGTGGTAGATCCTTTGACTGGTTTAATTGTAGCTGCTACTTTAGTTTTACCATCAAAGAAAATAGCTGATTTAACACCAGAAAATGTTTTAAACCGGTTCAAAGAAAAGGCTTTTGCCCGCGGAGCTAATCGGGAAATTATAAAAAAATGCGAAGATTATTTAAATTTAAGTTTAGAAGATTTTGTAAAAATTGGTCTCGAAGCAATGCAGAGAATTTCAAATGATTTAGGGCTTTAATAACTAAAAATTAATAACTAAAAATATGTTAGAAAAACATAGTTTAATCAGAACAATTTATCTTTATCTCTTTGCCTTAGTTGGTTTAGCTCTTTTAATTTCAGGGGCTGTTCGCTTTATTGATATGGGCTTGAAAATGTATATTTTTACCAAAGCCGAAGAGCCGGAAAGAATTCAGCAAAAATATTACGGTTATCAGCCGCCCATGCCAGTGGCAGAATTAGAAAAATATCAAGAAAGCAAAGAATTAACAAAAGAAGAAATAATTATTCTTAAGGATTATTTAGCGAATTACAAAAACTGGCAGGAAGAACAAGGCAAAATAGATTATTTAACCTCAAAAAGGCAAAGAGAAGCCTCTAATAATTTGGCAATGATTTTAGTCGGACTTCCTTTGTATCTTTATCACTGGCGGCTTATCCGCAAAGAAACTTTGAAGGAAGCGTTTGGCGAACCTACGAGGCAGACAAAAGAAAAAGAAACCTAAAAAATGAAAATGTTTTCTAAAAAGGAAATAATACCCATTTCTTTGATAGTTTTCACTATTCTGGTAAGTGTTTTTTTATATTCCAGCTTACCCGATAAAGTTCCTTCCCACTGGAATATCAAAGGAGAGGTTGACGCTTGGTCGAGCAAAAACTTTACTGTTTTATTTTATCCCTGTCTGACTCTGGGCATTTATCTTTTAATGACTTTTATTCCTTTAATTGACCCTTTAAGAAGGAATTATCTCAAGTTTACTGCAACTTACTTTTGGTTTAGAACAGTTCTCGTTTTTTTCTTTGTTTTACTCTATCTTTATACTCTTTGGTCGGCTCTGGGAGAAGCGCTTAACATAAACTATTTCATAATGCCGGCCATTTCTCTTTTGTTCATTGTTATTGGAATATTCATTCCTAAAATGAAAAAGAACTATTTTGTCGGCATTAGAACCCCTTGGACTATTCATTCGGAAGAGGTCTGGAATAAAACCCATCAGTTCGGCGGAAAGTTCTTTATTGTAGCCGGTCTCATCGCGCTCTGCAGTCTTTTCTTCCCCGAACATTCTTTTCCGATTGTCATTACCGCTATTCTGGTGGCTGCTTTCATTCCGGTAATTTATTCTTATTTTGTTTTCCGGAAAATCGGCGGCTTCAATCAAGAAGGAAACTATTTAAAAGGTCAAGAAAAAAATTAACGATTATTTAAAATATGGAAGAATTTCAAAAAGAAAAAATTATTTCCTGGTGTGGTAGCTCTTGCCGTGGCTTAGTCGGTATTTTAACCCTGTTTTTGATAGCCATAATTGTTTCCACTGCTCTGGATATCCAAAGTAAATGGACAGAGACGGAGAATATGATTACCGTTTCCGACACGGGAACAGTTTATGCCAAACCAGATTTGGGATTGATTACCGCCACCGTGGTAACTGAAGCCAAGACGGTGGCAGAAGCTATGAGTATGAATACCAAGAAAATGAATGCGGTAATTGCAGCAGTAAAAGACCAAGGAGTGGAGGAAAAGGATTTAAAAACCACCAGTTTTAACATTTATCCGCGTTATGAATGGCATGAAAAGAGCGTATATTACCCAACTGGTGAGAGAGTTTTGGTGGGGTATGAAGTAAGGCAGTCACTCCAAGTAAAAATCAGGGACTTAACCAAGATCGGCTCCATTATCCAGGCAGCTACCGATTCCGGCGCCAATCAGATGAGTGATTTAAAGCTGACTATTGATAACCAAGATGCACTGAAAGCCCAAGCCAGGGAGGAAGCAATTACAAAAGCTAAAATCAAGGCTGAAAAACTAGCAGAACAACTAGGAGTTAAGCTGGTTGGTATTAGCAGTTTCAGTGAGAGCGAGGAAGTTCCACGTTTTGTTGGAAAGGAAACTGCTGAAGGTTTAGGTGGAGCTGGCGGAGGCCCCACGATTGAAACTGGTGAGAATAAAATCGAAGTTACAGTCCATATTACTTACAAAATTAAGTAGCAAGTCTTTAATTTATTAAAAACGCAGTTATCAAAGAGGATTTATTCTCTTTGACTAAAGATATGTTATTAAAGCTTCCTGCAAGTGAAGGAAAGATTTTTTGGACGAGGCATTCTAAAGCCAAGATGCGGCAATATAGATTTTCCGAAAAGAGAGTGTTGAAAATTATGAGAAAACCCGATAGAAGAGAAGAAGGAATTGCTCCAGGAACAATTGCGGCAATGCAAATTACTGGAACAAAAAAACATCCAACAGAAGCTTGGATGATGTATGTAATAATGAAAAAACCTAAGGGAATTAAAATAATTTCTGCCTGGCGGTACCCGGGTAGAACACCGGTAGGGGAAAGACCAATTATACCTGAAGACACACTTGAAGAATTAGAGAAATTAATTAAAAAATAAATAGCTCATTGTCAAAAAATAGATGAAAGGGGGGTAACGAATAAATGGTAATTATAGATTATTGGCTTCAGATCGTTGGAGTTTGTTTGGGGTCTTATTTATTAGGATCGATTCCGTTCGGAAAGATTGTTAGTAAATATGGTAAGGGAGTAGATATTCAAAAAGTTGGCAGTGGTAATATCGGTGGAACTAATGTTGGCAGAACGCTTGGTTTTAGATACGGAGCTTTGGTTGGAGGATTAGATGCTTGGAAAGGAGCTCTTCCGGTAATTTTGACGATGTATTTTTGGGGGCAGAATTGGTGGTTAGCAGGTATTGCATGGTTGTTTGCTTTCTTAGGTCATCTTTTTCCAGTCTGGTTGAAATTTAAAGGCGGAAAAGGAGTAAGTGTTTTTGTTGGTGGACTTTTAGCTTTGACCGGCTGGAAAACATGTTTAATCATTCTTGCTTGTTGGATAATAGTTTTTCTTTTTTTAGTTCGCCGGAAGATGTCAGCTGCCAATTTGATTATTACCGCTGGGCTCCTAATGTTCATTTTAATGATACCAATTTTCCTTTACATTACCCCGATAATCCTGATTATGATAGGGCTTATTTGGTGGGCCCATCGGGAAAATATTCGAAGGATAATAAAAGGCGAAGAGCCATCAATAAAGCTACCTTCTGTTTTTGACCGACTCCCTGATGACATCCTAAGATGGAGTATTGATAAGCTCCAATCACTCATTAACAAACTACAAAATCTTCAAAATCAAAAGAAGTCCTAGATAAAATAAATAACAACAGACGAATGTCTTGATCTAGGACTTCTTTTCTTTTTTATTAATGGTAAAATATAATCGTATGAATTTTCAAAAAGTTATTGGTTGGATTTTATTAATTGCCGGTATCATCATAATTAGCTGGACTTTAATGTCCTCTTATAATATCTTTACTGCCAAAGAGGCGGTTCCAGAATTTTTTGAGATACCA
>CAZVTU010000031.1:0-6847 GCA_964630295.1 uncultured Candidatus Saccharibacteria bacterium | reverse complement strand
CCATTTGCTCCTTTGACTTTAATTAGTTTCATTCCTAAAATCTTTCCAATTCCTTTGTATAAAGCACCGCCAGCAATACAACAAGCTCTTAATCCATATTTCTCTTTGATACTTGGGGTTTTCCTGAAAGAACCCGCCCCCCTGACTAAAAGATAGTTAGCGGGTAAAAGTCCTCTTTTTTTTCTTTTTCTGTTTAAAGAATGGTTTTCTAAGATTTGATGGGCTTTTTCAAGATATTCATTCAAAACTTTGGCTGTAAATTTTCCTTTTTCAATTGCTTGTGCACCACACCTGCCAAAACAAACTGGTAAAATTTTCTTTACTTTCTCTCCCACTTTTCCTGGGTCTCCATCGGTTATAGCCGAAGAAATATTCTCCCCTTTTAAAATTAAAACTGCTCGATGACCATAAGATTTTCTTAAAATAAATTTTACTTTTTTAATTTTTATTTTTTGGAGTGATTTAATTAAAGGCTCTGTCTGAGAAATTCTTCCTGCCCTTCGGTCAATTACTTTGAGATTTTCATCTACTGTTCCAAAGTTAACTCTTAAAGCTACTTCATTTTTCTTTAAATTGATACCAATTCCAGCTGCTTCATAAGGCCCGCGGCCTAAATAATAAATCTTTGGATCATAACCAAACAAAGCTAAGTGAGCGGTGTCTGAATGGGGAAAATCTCCAAATTTTAAAGGTAAAACTAATCCAGCAACTCCTTCTGCCGCTAACCTATCTAGATTCGGAGTTTTAGCTGCTTCAAGTGGTGTTTTATTTTCTAATTGAGGAATTGGTTTGTCTCCCAATCCGTCAATAATAATTAAAATAATTTTTTTCATAAAAAATAAAAATACAAAAATTCAGCGATCGCGGATTTTTGTACTTTTTAAAATTTTCTTATTTCTTTTTCAATTTCAACTAGCCTATTGTATTTAGCTAACCTTTCTTTGGGAAACGGCGCGCCAGATTTGATAAAATTAGCTCCAAGACCCACCGATAAATCGGCAATGAAATCATCCATTGTTTCTCCAGAACGATGAGAAACTATTATCTTCCAACCAAAAGATTTTGCTAATTTTGCAGCCTCAATTGTTTCTGAAACTGTACCAATTTGATTAGGTTTTAAAATAACAGCATTGCAAGCTTTTTTTTGATAAGCAATTCTAATCCGTTTAGGATTAGTTACAGTTAAATCATCACCAATAAGCAAAGTTTGTGGTTTTTGGTTTTTGATTTTTGACTTAAGTATCCTCCAGTTTTTCCAATCTTCTTCAGAAAAAGGATCCTCTATGGCTAAAATGGGATATTTTTGACAGAGGTTAAGATAAAAATCTAAAAGTTCTTTTCCGACCATTTTTTTTCCTTCAAGACAATATCTTCCCTTTCGATAAAAAGTAGAGGCGGCAGCATCAATAATAATTTTCATCTTTTCTGTCTTATCTACTTCTATTAATATCTTCAAAACGTCCTCAATGTTTCTAATTGGTGGAGTAAAAGCTCCTTCTAAACCAAGATTAATTACTTTTTCCCCATATTTTTTATTTAAAATTTTTTTTAAGTTGTTGTAAGTAATAACAGTTAATTTAAAACGGTTCTTAAAGGATTTGCCCGGAAAAACAGCCATAAATTCTTGAAAGTCTAATCCAGTTTTAGCATGAAGACCTCCTTCAACAAGTAAAACGCTAGGGATAGGAAGGGAAGGTTGAATTTCGGCAACTTCAGAAACCCATTTCCACAAAGGCACTTTTTTTGCTTTAGCTCCAGCCCTTAAAACAGCTATTGAAACTCCTAAGATTGCATTAGCCCCTAGGCGGGATTTATCTTTTTTTCCATCTAATTTTATTAAGAGCTCATCAATTTTTTTTTGTTGAGTCGGATCTTTTTCTTTTAATTCTGGCCCGATAATCCTATTAACATTCTCAACTGCGACTTCCGCCTTCTTTTCTACTGCTTCCCATTTTCCTTTCGAAGTTCCAGAGGGAACCGAAGAAAAAAAATTTCCTAAATTAGTTTCTAGTCTAACTCTAATCGTTGGATTTCCTTTTGAATCTAAAATTTTTTTTGCGGTAATTTTTCGAATTTCATTTTTTTTACTTTTTAACATAATCCGAGGAAGGAAGTTTTTGGGTACGGATAATAATAATAAAAACAACGATACTTAGAAAACCTAAAGCAATGTCGCTACTTACTGCTCCTAATTTTAAAATTCTCTCCAGAAAAAAATCTAAAAGACCAGTAAAAATCCCGAAGGAAAGAATTAAACTTATCCCAAGGGCTCTTGCTTTAACAATTGGGTCTTGAGAAATTCTTATTTGTTGAATAAGGATAAAAATTAAAGGTAAAAAAGTAATTAAAAAAAGGAAAAATCTAATAAAATCGACTTTTGGTTGAAAACCCCAATTTATTCCTCCTCCCTCTTCAAGGTAAGGAGAAAAAGGAAGTAAAATCGTAAGAATCGTAGCAGTTAGCCCCAAAAGAAAAACC
Organism: uncultured Candidatus Saccharibacteria bacterium; assembly: GCA_964630295.1. Classification (GTDB taxonomy): domain Bacteria; phylum Patescibacteriota; class Minisyncoccia; order Minisyncoccales; family RBG-13-42-11; genus CAZVTU01. The sequence continues at coordinate 4,369 of CAZVTU010000031.1, read as the reverse complement.
GGAATAAATCCTAACCAGGGAGAAATTTGAGGAAATTTTAAATAAACTATTAGATAACCAATGATGGCTACGGCAAGACCTTGAAGAAAAGCAGCGAAAATAACTGTCAATTTTAAAATCTGAGTATTCTGTGCAAAAAATAATCCAGCAATAGCGGTGATAAACATAAAAAAAGAAAAAATGGCTGCAAAATAAAAGAAAAGTTTAGAAACAATAGTCTTTTCTCTACGCCAATACTGGAAGAAACGATAAGCTAAAAGTCCAGTAGCAAAGAATCCTAATAAGTAAGCAACTCCGGTAAAAGAGAAGGTCATAACTTAGATGTTTCTGGTTTTTGGGTTAAGAAGATGACTAGAAAAAGAAGAAAACTTATGATAATCGTGGTATAGTCCCGATAAATTGCAGCTTTTATACCTAAAATGTTATTTAAAATAAAATCAATAAAACCCAATAACATCCCTAAAATTAAAACTAAAGTTAATCCTAAAGATCTTTTTTTAAGAAAAGCATCTTCTGAATATAAGAATTGTTGAAAAACGATGATTATTAAAGGGATAAAGGTTGCTAAAACTATTACCAATCTTAAAATTGAATAAATAATTCCTACTTCTGAGGAAGGAAAACCCCAATCGATGACTCCTTTCTCCTCAATAGTTGGAGAATAAGAAATATTAGCAGTTAAAATCGTTACGATTATGCCAAGAAAAAAAATTATTGAAAATCCTACCCAGGGAGAAATCTTTGGAAATTTTAAGTAAACGATTAAATAAGCAACAACAGCAGCAGTTAAGCTTTCCAGAAAAGCTACAAGTATTATCGAAAACGTTATTATTTGAATATTCTCAAGAAAAAATAAAGGTGTAATCGTCCTTATGAAAGCAAAAAGAAAAAGAGGAATAATGAGCAAAAGAAAAAGTTTAGAGGTAGTGTCTTTCTTTTGTCTCCAATATTGAAAAAAACGGAAAGTTAGAAAGCTTAGAGATATAAATAAAGTTAGGTAGGATAAACCGGTAAAAGAGAAAAACATAAATTAAGTTTTCTCTAAATAATTAGAAACAGAAAGAGCAGCTTTTGCTCCCTCCCCACAGGCAGTAATAATTTGTTTTACCTGCCCGATATTACAATCACCAACAGCAAAAAGACCAGGGGTTTTAGTTTGAAAGGTCTCGAACTCCACTTTTATTTCATCTCTTTCATTAAAATCAACTAAATCTCGAGCAAAAGCAGTAGCGGGTTGACTTCCAATTTCAACAAACACTCCATCTACCGAAAGGTTAACATTTTTACTAGTTTTTCTTTCTTGATAAATTATCGATCTCACAAAATTATCTCCTTTAATCTGTTTCAAGGAAGCAGAAGTTATTATTTCTATTTTTCCTGTTTTTCTTACTCTCTCTTGGTTAATTTCGTCAGCCTTGACTTCTTGACTGTATTCCAAAATATAAATTTTTTTAGCTATTTTACTCAAATAAATAGCTGCTTCGAAACCAGCGTTTCCCCCACCAATCACCGCTACTGTTTTACCAGCAAAGAGTGGTCCATCACAGGTAGTACAATAACTCACTCCCCTCCCAATAAATTTCTTTTCCCCGGGAACCTCTAAAGGCCTCGGGTCGGCTCCTGAAGCAATAATTACGGCTTTGGCTTGAAATTTACTTTTATTTTTGGTGAAAACTGAAAAAACCTTGTTGGCTTTTTTAATTTTTTTCACTAAATCTTTTTGAATTTCAATTTTTTGTTTTTTTAAATGTTTTTCAAATCGGCGAATCAATTCCAAACCAGAAATCCTTTCAAATCCAGGATAATTCTCAATTGCTACAGCTTTTCTCGATAATTGTCCGCCAAAATTTTTAGTAATTAGTAAAGTATTAAGTTTCTGTCTGGCAGCATAAATCCCAGCTGTAATTCCTGCTGGACCCCCGCCAATAATTATTAAATCGTAAATCATAGATCACTAATAGATCACTTCTGGAATGGTCTCAATTAAATCAGTTGCTAATAAACTATCTTTTTTCTTTTGAGCAACCAATTCTCCAGCCTTACCATTTATGACAGCTGCCGCCTGGGCAGCTAAAAATGGATCAATATCTCTTGCCAGTAAAGCACCACAAATTCCAGCTAAAGTATCACCCGAACCCCCAACGGTCATATAGGGAGAACCTATTTTATTTAAAGCTACTTCTTTCCCGTCCGAAATAATGTCTGTTTTTCCTTTTAATAAAATAGTAGTTTGGAGACGAGCTGCTTCAGCTTGAACCATCTTTATTTTTTCCTCTTCTGGTAATTGAGAAACTTCTTTTCCAGTTAAAACAAAAAATTCGTAAGCGTGGGGAGTGATTAAAAATGGCTTTCCGGAAACTATCGCAGGTTTCCTATTTAAAGCATGGATAGCATCGGCATCTATTACCACCGGAACTGAAACCCGGGAAAGGTATTCTAAAATAATCTCTTGGGTCTCTTTTGTTCTTCCCATGCCCCCACCAATTACTACTGCTGTTTTTCCTCTGGCGACTTCTTTAGCTGACTCAGTCATAGTAATTAAAGTAGCTAAATCTTTCTTCGATAGCCATTTTCCTTCTAAAGGATAAGCGGCTAAATTCGGTGAAAAAGAAGCTATGATATCAGCTGCTCTTTTGGGGGCGATAATTCTAACCATATCCACTCCGGTTCGAAAGGCAGCTAAAGCAGAAAGGGCCGGAGAGCCAGAATAGAACTCGGAACCGCCAATTACTATTAAAAGCCCAAAATCATATTTCATTACATCGAGTGACCTCGGTTTATAAAGATTTTTTAAAATGTCTTCATTTATTTCTTTCATATTTTAGAAAGATTAAATTTTTGACCTTTAATCAAAATTATTTTTCTTTAGCTAATTTTTTTCGTAAAAAAGCTGGTGTTTCCCAGAATTTTTCTTTTTCGAGCATCTCCTTTTCAATTTCTTCGGCTTCCTTTTTAATTTGAAGACCATTTTTTCTCACTTTTTCTTGATCTAGATTAGGAGCTTCGATTTGCTTTTCATCGGTTTTCGCTTCCGGTAGTGGTTTTTCTTTTGATTCTTTTTTTACCTTAATTTTCAATTTTTTAACTTTCTTCCGTTTTCTTTTTTTTGTTTTTTTAACTTTGGAGGAGATATTTTGAGAGGGTTTAACCTTTTTTTCTTGGCTTTTTTTCTTTGATTCAGAAGTTGGTTTTTTTATTAATACAACTTTCTTCTTTTTTTTCTTAGTTGCTTTCTTTTTCCTTTCTGCCGAAAAAATTTTTAAACCACAACCAACTGCTAATAAAGTTGTTTGGATGGTATCTGAATATTTTTGATTTTGAGAAATCCCAAAAATAACTTTTGCCTCAGGGTTAACTAAATCAGAGATGGTTTTAGATATTTGATTAACCTCTGCTAAAGAAAGGTTTTTTTCTCCAGCGATATTAAACAAAACTCCTTTCGCCCCTCGAATACTATAGGGATAAAGAGGAGAATTAAGAACTTTTGCAATAAGATCTTTAATTGCACCAGTTTTTCTTTGAGTCTTAACTGTATTTAGATAAGCTAACCTTCCTTTTCCTTCTAAGATTGTTTTGAAATCGGCAAAATCAATATTAATTAATCCTGGCTGATAAATGGTTTCAATTAATCCTTCTAAACTTTCAGCTAAATTTTTGTTAATCACCGAAAGAGCTTGTTTTAAGGGAGTGGATTTATCAATAATTTGAAAAACCCTCTCATTGGGAATTATAGAAAGAGCATTTAATTGATTTCTTATCTCTTTTAAAGATTCCTGAGCAATTGCCATTTTTCTCTCTCCTTCAAATTTAAATGGTAAAGTAAAAATACCGTAATTAAGATTGCCCAGAGATTTAGAGATTTTAGCAAAAATAGGAGCGGCACCTGAACCCGCTCCTCCTCCTAAAGAAACAACGAAGATACACAAATCTTGTCCTTCTAAGAGTTTTTTTATTTTTTCTTTCTCAGCTAAAGCAGCTTCTCTTCCTAAATCAGCTGACATACCAGTCCCCAAACCGTGAGTTAAATTCTGACCAAAAGGGAAACGAATAACCTTTCGACTACAAGTTCTTAAAGCCTGCCGATCAGTATTAGCAACCATAAAAGTAGCTTTGGAAACCCTAGAGGCAATTTCTGAAACAATCATTCCGCCCCCACCCCCAATTCCAATTACTCTAATTTTCGTCTTTTTAATTCCTTCAGACTGAAAGTCGGATTCTTTTTCAGTAATCTTAGAAGAAATTCTTTCCTTAGATTTTTTCATTTTCTTAGCCATTATCTCAGTATAACTCTTTTTAATTTTTAGACAATATTGGCTGCCGGAATTAAATCTTCTCAAACTTTCACTATCATTTTACCAAATTTAATCCA
>CAZVTU010000030.1:1754-7218 GCA_964630295.1 uncultured Candidatus Saccharibacteria bacterium | reverse complement strand
TTAACTTTAATAGCCGGAGCAATAGCTGTTTTTGCCGGTATTGTAAATATTAAAGATTATTTCTTTTTCCAAAAAGGAATTTCTCTAACTTTACCAAAAAGTTATAAAGAAAAATTTATGGTCAGAGTGAAAAATTTGAGCTTGGCTAAATCCACTTGGGCTCTAATTGTTGGCACTGCCATTATTGCCGCTACTGTAAATATCTATGAACTTTTGTGCACTTTTGGTTTTCCAATGGTTTATACTCGAATTTTAACCTTGAGAGAACTGCCTTCCTTGGAATATTATCTTTATTTAATTTTTTATAATTTAATTTATGTTATTCCTTTAGCTGTTATTGTTTTAATTTTTGCCCTAACTTTGGGAAAGAAAACTTTCAGTCAAATTTGGGTAAGAAGATTAAAACTCGTTTCCGGTTTTATGATTCTATTTTTAGGTTTGATTTTGATGTTAAAGCCTAAATTATTAGAAAGCATTTTAACCGCCTTTTCAGTTTTAATCGGAGCAATAATAATTTCTATAATTATTATTCTTATTCATTCTCTTTGCCATAAAGAAAAAACTTAATATGAAAATTACTATTATTTACGATAACACCAATTTTAAAAAAGAGCTGCAGGCTGATTGGGGTTTTTCTTGTTTGGTGGAGGAAAAAGATACCGCGAAAATTTTATTTGATACTGGTGGCAATGGGAGAATTTTGCTCAGCAATATGGAAAAGTTAGAAATTGATCCTTTATCAATTGAGGAAGTTTTTATTTCTCATTTACATTTTGATCATACCGGGGGATTGAATGAATTTTTAAAAATAAACAAAAATATCAAAAAAATTTATTTACCTTCTTCAATGGGTTTTAAAAATGAAGTTGTTTTAAAAGAACCTCAAAGAATTCATGAAAATGTATTCTCAACCGGTGAACTAGAAGGAATAGAACAATCTCTGGGGATAATTACAGAAAAGGGGATAGTTTTGATTGTTGGCTGCTCCCATCCCTATATGAGAAATATTTTAAATACAGCTAAACAATTTGGTAAGCTCTATGCAGTTATTGGTGGAATGCATGGATTTAGTGAATTTGAATTGTTTAGAGATTTAAAATTGATTTGTCCTACCCACTGCACCCAGCACAAAGCAGAACTTAAAAAATTATATCCTCAAAAATACATTGAAGGAGGGACAGGAAGAATAATTGAAATTTAATTTTTAAATGGATGAATTAAAAAAAATAAAAAATCAGGTTTTAAGTTGCAAAAAATGTTCTCTTTATAGAACGAGAGTTCATCCCGTTTTTGGCGAGGGAAATCCTAAAGCGAGAATAATGTTTGTCGGTGAAGCACCAGGGTTTAACGAAGATAGAACAGGTCGACCTTTTTGTGGTCAGGCTGGGAAAATTTTAGATGAGCTTTTAGAATTTATTGGAATTAAAAGAGGGGAAGTTTACATTTCCAATTTACTAAAATGTCGGCCGCCAGAAAATCGAGACCCTCAGAAAGAAGAAATTAAAGCTTGCTCTTCTTATTTGGAAAGACAGATTGAGATTATAAAACCAAAGGTTATTTGTCCTTTAGGTAGATATTCAATGAGATTTTTAATGGAAAAATACGGCTTAAAAGAAAAAATCGAGCCAATCAGTAAAATTCATGGCAAAGTATTCGAGGTAAAAAATCTTTTCCAAGAAATAAAAATTATTCCCCTTTACCATCCGGCAGTAGCTACTTATAACATAAATATGAAAGAGATTCTTAAAAGAGATTTTAAAATTTTAGAGAAATTTAAATAAACTAAGAACGTAATGAAACAGGTCAAATTAGTAATTTCAAGCGGGAAAGGAGGGGTAGGAAAGTCAATGTTAGCTTCGGCTTTCTCAATGCTATTTGCTCAGGAAAAGAAAGTGGTCGCGGTGGATTGTGATGCTGATGCCCCCAATTTGGCTATTTGGTTGGGAGGAATAAAAAAATGGGATCAAACTATCCCGGTGATAGCTTCAGCTCGGCCAGAAATTGATTATCAGAAATGTAATGGTTGTGGTCTTTGTGCTGAAAAATGTAGATTTTCAGCAATAAAAATGGTCAATAGTAAACCCCAACTAAATCCATTTTTATGTGAAGGATGCGGAGCTTGTGAAGTTATTTGTCCTCAAAAAGCAATTAAATTAAAGCCCGTTCAGAATGGTGAGATTAAAATTAAGAAAGTAAAATACGGTTTCCCTTTAGTTTCGGGAAATCTTTTTCCTGGGGAAACAGGTTCTGGCAAAATAGTTAGCGAAATAAAAAAAGAAGCAGACAAGTTTGATTGTGATATTCAGATTATTGATTCGGCTCCCGGAACTGGTTGCCCAGTTACCGCTGCTCTGAGGGATGCCAATTTGGTAATTTTAGTTACTGAACCGACTCCTTCTGGGTTTTCTGATTTGACAAGAGTTTTAGAAGTAGTAAATTATTTTAAAATACCGTTTTGGGTTATTATTAATAAATGGAATATTAACTCCAAAATTACTCAAAAAATTATTAAAAAGTTTAAAGAAAAAATTTTAGGAAAGATGTCTTACGATAAAGAAATATTCAAAGCTATCTCAAATTTAACTCCAATTTTGGAAACAAATTTAAAAGCTAAAGAAGAGATTAAAAATATTTTTAATAAAATAAAAAAATATGTCTAAAAAACATCCCCAAATCGACCTCAGTACATTAAAAATTAAAGAAACAGTTGAAAATTATCTTAAAAAGAAAACCTGGAAGACGAAAGAAAATTCAACTCAAAAGTATTCTTATTCTTCAGTTTCCTGGAGGTTAGCTGGAGAAGCGATGACTAAATATACTCTTTCCGAGGTATATCCAAAAAGAATTTCCGATGCACATTTAAATGGCGATTTACATATTCACAACTTATATATGGGAATAGTTGGTTATTGTGCCGGTTGGTCAATTTTAGATCTTTTAATGAAAGGAGTGGGAGTTCCCTGGCAAGTAACTTGTGCGCCAGCTAAACACTTTGATTCAGCTTTAAACCAAATTGCTAATTTTTTTGGAGTGGTTTCTAACGAGTGGTCGGGAGCTCAAGCTATTAATTCTTTAGATATATTTTTAGCCCCTTTTGTTAGAAAAGATGGTTTATCTTATAAAGATGTCAAACAGGCAATGCAAGGATTTATTTATGCTCTTAATCTTCCCACCCGTTGGGGTGGCCAAACTCCTTTTACCAATATTACCTTTGATTTAAAAGTGCCAGATGATCTATCTGATAAGCCAGCAATTATTGGCGGAAGGGTCCAAAAAGAATATTTTAGAGAATTCCAACCAGAGGTAGATATGATAAATAGAGCCTTTATGGAGATAATGTTAGAGGGAGATAGTCAAGGGAGAGCTTTTGAATTTCCTATTCCTACTTACAATATTACAAAAGATTTTGATTGGTCTTCTTCTAATACCGATCTAATGTTCGAGATGACAGCCAAATACGGAATTCCTTATTTCCAGAATTTCATTCGTTCTGATTTAGACCCTCATGAAATTAGGGCGATGTGTTGTCATTTAAGATTAAAGCTTAGCGAATTAAAATACCGCCGGGTAGGAGGATACTTCGGTTACGCAGATAAAACTGGTAGCGTTGGCGTAGTAACCATCAACCTTCCTCGGATTGGTTATTTAGCTAAAAATGAGAAAGATTTCTTTAAAAGATTAGAGAGATTGATGGATATCGCCAAGGATAGTTTAGAGATTAAAAGAAAATTAGTAGAAAAAAATATGAAGTTAGGATTAATACCTTTTACTGAGAAATATTTAGGGACTTTAAAATATCATTTCTCGACCATTGGTTTGATCGGAATGAACGAAGCCTGTTTAAATTTTCTGAATAAAGACATTGCTAGTGAGGAAGGAAAAGAGTTTGCAATAAAAGTTTTAAAGTTTATGAGAAAGAAATTAGTTGAATATCAAAAAGAAACAGGGAATATCTATAACTTGGAAGCTACTCCAGCTGAATCAACGTGTTATAGGTTAGCTAAAATCGATAAAGAATGTTATCCAAAAATTAAAACTGCTGGAAAGAAAACTCCTTACTATACTAATTCTACTTTACTTCCAGTAAATTATACTGACGATCTTTTTGAAGCCTTGAAACATCAGAATGAGCTACAAACTCTTTATACTGGAGGAACAGTATTTCATACTTTTTTAGGAGAGAGAATTAAAGGTAAAGAAGCTAAAATTTTAATCAAAAAGATTTTAGAAAATTACGATCTTCCTTATATTACTCTTACTCCTACCTTTAGCGTTTGTCCTGAACATGGTTACTTAAAAGGAGAGCATTTCAAATGTCCAAAATGTGGGAAGCTGGCGGAGGTTTATTCACGGGTGGTAGGATTTTTAACTCCGGTCCAGAATTGGAATGTGGGAAAGAAGGAAGAATTTAGACAAAGATTAGAATACAAACAACCTTAAATATAATAAGAATTCTATGGTCAGACCAGTCAAACAAAGAAAAGTTGATTTTGATCCAAGTGTTGTTTATTTTAAACCGAGAGCCATACCTCTTTCTGAGTTAGAAGAGGTGGCATTGGGAGTAGATGAGTTAGAAGCTATCCGACTTTGTGATCTCAAAAAATTAGACCAGATTAAAGCAGCAAAAAGAATGAAAATTTCCCAAAGCACTCTTCAGAGGATTTTAAGTTCCGCTCGGCAAAAAATAGCTGAGGCCCTTATTAAAGGAAAGGCAATTAAAATTAAAAAATATGAACAATGATTGGATAAAAGAAATTCAAAAAAGGGTAAAAGGAGTGCCTATTTCTAGTGGGCGCTCTAATAAATTAGGAAAAGTTAGTTTTGAAGACTTAGTTTTTATCCCAGCTCAGCTATCTACGAGACCGGTGGATTATTTTAGAGAAAAAATTTCTACCAAAACTATTATTGGAAAGAATAGTAAAAAACCAATTACCTTGGAAACGCCGATTGTTATTGGAGCGATGAGTTTTGGGGCTTTATCTCGAGAAGCAAAGACTGCTTTAGCTAAAGCTTCTAGTTTAGCTGGGACAATGGAAAATACCGGTGAAGGGGGAGTTTTGCCGGAAGAAAGAGAATTTTCAAAAAAATTAATAATTCAATATTCGACTGGTCGCTTTGGAATTACTGAGGAGGTTTTAAAAAAAGCCGATGCTATCGAAATTAAAATTGGCCAAGGGGCAAAGCCCGGGCAAGGAGGACTTTTACCGAAAGAAAAAGTGACGGAAGAAATTGCCAAAGTTAGAAATATGCCACTTGGAAAAGATATTCATTCACCGGCTTATCATTTGGATATTAAAAACATTGAAGATTTAAAAAAGAAAGTTGAATGGTTGAGGAAGGTAACCTGCGGAGTGCCGATTATTTTAAAATTGGGAGCAGGCGATATTGAAAAAGATGTTAGTTTGGCAGTAAAGGCCAATCCTGATATAATTGCTATCGATGGCTTAGAAGGAGGAACAGGAGC
>CAZVTU010000030.1:0-1654 GCA_964630295.1 uncultured Candidatus Saccharibacteria bacterium | reverse complement strand
CCAAAAGGAATTACCACTCAGGACCCGGAGTTAAGAAAAAATTTGAACATTGAACAGGCGGCAGAAAATATTTCAACATATATAAAAAATTCTACCCAAGAAATAAAAATGATTGCTGGCGCCTCAGGATTAAACGATGTTCATAAATTAAATAAAGGTCATTTAAGAGCTTTAAACTCTGAAATAGCAAAAATAACTAAAGTAAAATTAATTTCTGATTAAAAATATGAATTATAAAGTAAACAAAGAAAAATGTTTAGGTTGCGGTCTATGTGTTACTGATTGTCCGGGAGGAACTGAATTAAAAGAAGACGGAAAGGCAGAGGTCATTGATTCAAAAAAAATTGAAGAATGCGGGGGAGAGAAAGTTTGCCCCTATGGGGCAATAGAGAAAGCTTCAGACAAAGAGGATTAAAAAATATGATTACTTTAACTGATAAAAATTTCGATGAGGTTATTCAAAATAGCCAAAAGCCGGTTTTAGTTGATTTCTGGGCGCTTTGGTGTACGCCTTGCTTTGTTCTTTCACCAATTTTAGAAAAGGTGGTCGAAGATTTTAAAGATAAAATTATTTTTGCCAAAGCGAATCTCGATGCTGCTCCTTTGACCGCTCAGAAATATGGAATTGATAGAATTCCTATGGTAATTCTTTTTAAAAAAGGAAAACCAGTCAGCGGGTTTGTTGGAGTAAGACCGGAACCGGTAGTGAGGGAAATATTAAATAAAATGTTGAGCGAGGAAAATACAGCCAGTCAAGAGGAGGAAGATAATAAAAAAGAGATTGATAGGGTAATTAGAGAGTATGAAGAGTACGCTGAGAAAAATGGATTTAAATTAAATCCCAATAGAGAAATTGTGGAAAGATTAATTAAAGGTTTACTGGAAAACGAAAAAAAATATGGAGCTAGATACTGTCCTTGCCGAAGAGTTGCTGGAAATCAAGCCGAAGATAAGCCTAAAATTTGTCCTTGTGCTTGGCATCGATCAGAAATTGAAAAAGATGGTCATTGTTTCTGCGGATTATTTGTTAAAAAGTAAAATTTTTACCTTGTGGATAAGTAGGAATTTTAAAGCTGGGTTGACAATATTTGACCCAGCTTTTTTAAAGAGATAAAATGTAATAATCTTTAAATTTTTTTTCAATATGTCCCCAAATAAAATCACTAAAGTTCAAAAAAGAGACGGTCAGATTGTCGATTTTGACCAAACAAAAATTACTGATGCTATTTTTAAAGCTATTACTGCCTCTGGCCAAGGAGACGGAAAGAGGGCAAAGAAACTTTCTGACAAAGTTGTTCAATTTCTTAACCGAAGATTTAAAAAAGACGAAATTCCAAATGTTGAGCAAATTCAAGATATTGTCGAAGAGGTGTTAATTTTGGAAAATTTAGTTGAGACTGCCAAAGCTTACATTCTTTACCGAGAACAAAGAAGAAGAATTAGAGAGGCAGTAAAATTTTCAGAAGAAGCAGTAGATCGAATGGATCAATATTTAGAAAAACTCGACTGGGAAGTTCAGGAAAATGCTAATATGGCTTTTTCTCTCCAAGGATTAAATCATTATGGGGTTTCCTACATTGTTAAAAGATATTGGCTTAACAAAATTTATCCAAAAGAAATTAGAGAAGCTAATGAATCTGGAGATTTTCATTTG
>CAZVTU010000029.1:0-7810 GCA_964630295.1 uncultured Candidatus Saccharibacteria bacterium | reverse complement strand
TAAGTCTGCAATATCTCTGTTTTGAATCTGGGTAATGTTAGTTAAGGTAATGTCATTGGCAATATAGGCATCAGCAATAGGTGTTCCCTGCCAGGTACCAGTGGATATGGTTCCTACAGAAAGATAACCAGCGGGGTTTAGAATTATATCACCTGCATTATTAGAAATCGTAATTTCTCCTGATCCTGTTATAGCGTTAGAACCGATGGTAATAGTCGAACCAATTGTCGCTGTAGCAGCATAAATATTCGCCCATTTATAAGCTGAAGAGCCTATATTATATGTAGTAGTGGTCGCTGGAAGGAAATCTCCCAATAAAGTCAGATTGCCATCGTTAGTTAAGGTTAAAATAGTGCCTGTCGCATTTTTAAATTCAACGATTTTACCTGTTCCCTCTTGTAAAACAGTAAAAGCATTAACTGTAGAAGAAGCGTAAACATCTAAAATAGAGGTTGGATTCGCTGTTCCAATACTGAAGTTAACATTCGAAGCGGTCGTTCGATTACCTGAAATTACTGTGTTGGTCCCGCTATCAAAAAGATCACTGGTGGAACCAGAATCATATAAATCATTGTTTTTTATGATATTGTTATTCCCAGCAACCAAAATGCCATATTTAGGTTTATTAGTTAGATTTCCTTTTCGACAAAAGTTATCAGCAACATAATTGTAATTACTGGAGCCTAAATAAATATTAGAATAAAGAGAGCTATCTTGGCTATTTTCGAAACAATTATTTCCAACTACTGTATTATGATCCGTATCATAAAAGTAAATACCGTAATTTCCGTTTTTCCGACAAGTATTTCCAATAAGTGTGTTGTATGAACCATTAGTAACAGAAATACCGTCATCACTGTTTTCTTCGCAGTTATTCCCGGTAATTATATTATTAACCGCCGGAGTCTGATTTACCGAAATACCATCCCCATCATTTCCAGTACAAATATTATTAGCAATGGTATTATTTCGTCCTCGCCAGTCAATCCCAGCGTAAGTATTTCCTTCAATAAAATTATTGCTTATCGTATTATTTTCTGTATATTCATCCGAAGCGAGAATTCCATACCAACTATTTCCTTGTAAGGTATTTCCATTTATTACACTACGGCTAACATGATAGAGACTGAGTCCACTGTTATCGTTTAATTGGGATGTGTTATTAGTGATTGAACTATTATAGACATATCTTAGATTGATGCCATCCTTACGGAAATTTTCAACCCAGACATTGTCTATTTTACAGCCAGGTTTAGCACTACTGCCAATTCCTGAGCCAACACCATTAAAATAAATTCCATACTGGTCTCCAGAAGAATTATTTGTTTTGTTCCCATCGAGTTTTAAATTAGAAATTAAAATATGATGATTATTACCCGTATTGCAAATTACTTTCAAATCGGCGTTAAAATTATCTTTAATTTTTAAAACCGTGCTGGGCCCTGAACCAACTAAACTGAAAGAAGAAGTAGCTTTAATTGAACAATCAGTATAGGTAGAAGTAGCCATAATATATGTTCCTTCTAATAAACGAACTGTTCCTCCTTCTGGTGGTAAATCGTCTATTGCTTGTTGAATTTCATCTTCGCAAGAATTTCCAGAACAAACATAATCTGCTTTTTCTGGATATTTTGAATCAGAGGCGGCCACTACTAAGGTAACTCCAGAAACATCACTTTTCCATCTTGTGCCTGTATACCAATAAAGAGAACTGGTAGCACTATCCCAAAATATTTGTCCGGTTGTAGCATTAGAAGGAAAAGAAGTACCAACTTCAATTACTGGTCTAATAAGTTTAATGTATCCTGTACCGGAAGGCGTTAGAGAAATATTTTGATTGATTCCTCTGGCGTTTAGACTAACAGTACCGTTAGCATCCACCGCAAAAATAGTTTCTGTTCCTCTGTTTAGTGTAAAAGTTGAAGTAGTGGCATAGTAAAGGTTTAAATTATTGTCTGCTAAAATGTCAGTTGAATTTAAAGTTAAAGTTCCACCAAAGGTCCCGGTGGCAGCATAAATATTCGACCAACGAAAGTTAGAGGAACCTAAACTATATGTAGCATCAGCGTAAGGAATAACATCTGACTGGATGTAACCAGTAAAAATAATCGGAGACGAAGTAGCAGCTCCAAGGGTAATATTTCCTGAAGTGTTAAATAAAATATTACCAGATCCAGAAACTGTAAGTGGTCCTTGAATTGTTGTTGTAGCCAAGGTTATGGAACCGCCTGTAGCAGTTAAATCTCCCCCAACTACTAAAGTTCCGGTGGTGGTAGCTGAACCTTGAATAATGGTTGGACCAGCAAAGGTAATGCTAGTGCCAGTGGCTGAAATGCTTCCTGAAGAATCAATGGCTAATCTGGGAGTTCCTCCTTGGTATAAAGTATATGTAGAGCTAGTGGCAAAGGTTTGAGTGAAAGAGCCGGTTGAAGTCAAAAACAAATTCCCGCTCTCAGTTTTAATAGTTAAATCACCAGAAGTTGTCTTCCAGGTAGAGGTAGCAGCAGCTGTAAGATTTATTTGGCCAATTCCTTGAATATAAGCAGTAGAAGTTGAAAGATAAAGCGGATAATTAAAATCAAATCGATTATTGTCTTTGTCCCAAAACATTACGGCATAAGAACCATCGGGTTTTTTAAAGTTAATATAAACCGATTCTGGAGAAGTTGAAGTGGCATCGGTATTAATAGTAAAAACATTACTCTTGGTTCCAGCAATTTCTGTGGAACCAGCGAAAATATTATCAGCATAAACTTCATTAAAATATCCTTTTTTCCATCTCTGACTAGCATGACCGATTTCCTGAGTATCCGCATTGAAAGGAAGGAAATCTCCGTTGATTGTTAGCTCTCCAATATCAGTCAGTTGAAAAATATTCCCTCCACCGGATCCTAAAATTAAAACCGGTGTAGTTGAAGCGGATTTATTTTCAATATAAAGTAAGGTTCCACCGGCAGAGGTAGTAGTTGAACCTTTAAAATAAAATGATTTTTCTCCATTCGATAATGATTTATTTGAAATAAAAGAAATTTCGCCGTCAATGGAATTAAAACTTAAAGGACCAGAAGCAGTAGCATTAAAGCTACTGGCTGACTGAATATTCAAAATACTATCTGCTAAAATATCAGTTGAATTAATGGTAAGGTTTGAACCGATTGTTGCTGTAGCAGCGTAAATATTTGCCCAATTATAAGTTAAAGAACCTATATTATATGTATTATTAGTTGTTGGTTCTAAATTGCCAGTAATAGTAGTGGTGGCTGCTGTCAAATTAATAGTTGAAGTTCCGGCAGAAAAAACGATGCTTGTTCCGGTAGCTGTAATATTTCCGTTATTATCGATTGACAACCAAGGAGTTCCAGATTGACTGAAAGTCATTGTGTTGTCTGCATTTAAATTCAGATTACTGATCGTTCCTAAAGTTAAATTTCCAGTAGAAGTTGCGGTTAGTTCTCCTCCAGATTGAATTATAGTTGAGCTAGCAGATTGAATAGTAAAAGTTGAAGTCGTCCCATTAGTTTGCCAAAATGAAGCGGCATTAGTAGTAATATTTAAAGAACTTCCAGTTGTAATAGCCAAAGTCTCGGTAGCGGTTATTGAATCTGTACCAATAACAACGGTGTCACCAATAGTGGTGGTTGAAACGTAAAGATTTCGCCATTTTAAATCGGTAGCCCCCAAGTCATAAGTTGAATTGGTATAAGGAACAATATCTGACTTAAGATACCCGGTAAGTATGACGGGGCTAGAAGTTGCTTGCCCCAAAGTGGTTGTTCCATAAACCATCACTCCTCCTTGAAATAAAGAAGTAGCTTCGGTATCAGTTAAAACTATATTCCCCGAACCTAAAATATTACCAAAGACTGTTAACCTTTCGGAAGGTGTTGTAGTAGCAATACCAACATTGCCTTCATCAATAGCAAGAGTAGTTGTCCCTGAAGTAGTTAGAGTAACGAAGGTCCCCGTACTTGAAGCAATAAAGTTATTCGCATAGATATTTGCCCATTTTTGAGTTGAGGAACCTAAATTATAAAGAAGATCTATTTCTGGTAAAATGCTGTGAGATATTATAGTACCCGAAACTGATAATCCTCCCGCGAAAGTTCCTTTTCCCCCAGTAGTATTTTCAGATGGTATAACACCCGAAGTACCACCAGTTCCAGTATCTAAAAACGGTGATCCATCTTCGTCATCAAAATAAATGTTTTGATTATTACTGCTTGTGGCTCGATAAATTCTGTAAGAAGATGCTCCCGAAACATCATCCCAAGAAATAAGAACAGCATTAGTGGTTGTTCCATCTACTGTAATTGAAACCTCACTACTTCCGATGGTTTCTCCATTATTATTTAATGCGGTAACTTTATAATAATAAGTTCCGGCGGCAAGACTCCCGCTTGTAGTGGCAGTAGCTGAAATATTAATTGGAGGAGAAAGTTGAGAAACAATCAGATTTCCGCCACTTAAAGCCAGATTCGCTGAAGAATCTAAAGTAACATTGCCACTAAAAGTGACATTGCCTGAAATTGTCGAAATACTCAAAGAAGTTGCGGAAATTTCCCCGTTTTCCGAAACACTCCAATTGGAACCATTAATAATAACTTTTTTATTCCGATTTCGACCACCTAAAGTTACGGCTCCATTAGCAGAAAAATCCCCACTCACTCCCAAAGATCGATAAAAGGTTCCATCGTAAGCCCAAAGTCCTCCATTATGGAATGTCATTCCTTGAAAATTACTTTGACCAGAAACATTAAGCCCCCCTATGGTGATACTGTTGGAAGTAATTTTTCCGTTTGAAGTGATAAAATCTAAAGTAAAATCCTTAGCATGTTTAGAATCTAAAAGGTCAGCATTTAAGTTCTTAATAAGATTTTCGTTTTCTGTGATAATTGTTCCTTTTCCTAAATTAAGATTACCTCCTTTCGTCTCTATTCCTCCGAGAAGCTTTGAAGCTCCTCTTACCAATAATGTTTTACCGATACTAACATTGCCTTCGAGTCTCACGTCTTCATAAGTTATATTCCCATTCTTTGTTACAAATCCTAAGGTAAAATCTTGGGAAGATAAATTATCAAGGAAATCGGCGCTTAAATTTTCAACGGTGGTCGTTGAATCAACAACTATAGGAGCAATTCCTTGTTCTACTAAGGAACGCAGTTGCCCTCGGGTTTCAATATGTCCATAAATTGAAATATTTCCGTTTTTATCTAAAAGTAAAACTTCATTAGCATGAGTGCCCGGCCGATGACTCTGAAGAGTTTGAGCATCTTTAAAAAATTTATAAACAGCTGTTGTGGCTTTATCAATATTTCCGAAACTTAACCCTCCAACTAAAAGAAAAATAATAACAATTGCCGCAATCGTAATAATTAAATTCTTGGTCGGGGAACGAAGAAATTGATCGGCTGTCCTATCAAACTCTCTAATTCTCCCCGTAATCCCCTTATTAGATTCTAACGCAGCAAGTAATCTATTTAGAATTTTTTCTTCGACCGATAGTTCTTTTATTGGAATTTCCTCCGTTAAAATTTTTTCTCTTTGTATTTCTTTTTTAGTTTTTTGTTTTTCTTCGTGTTTAAGACTTTTAATATCCTTTTCCATTGTTCGAATTAAGGGTTTCCCTGATAGATTCGTTTTCGGGATAAATTTAGAAATTTTTTTAACATCAGGCGATTCTTCGGAATGTGCTGAATGTTCTTTAACTTTTTCGAATTGTTTTCTTTTTTCTTCAATTATCTTTGAAACATCTGTTAATTCTTCGTCTCTTTGCGATAATTCACCAATTTCTTCTGGGATTTGTTTTTCCTCGCTGAAAATAATTGTTGGTTTTTCGATAAAATCGGCTGGGCCCAATGTTCCAAATCGAGAAAAACCTTCGGGACTTATCTTAAAGTCATGAGAAAAATCAATTGGTTTAGAAATTTTTCCTTTATAAGAAATATTAAAAAAATTTTTTGGAAGAATAATTTTTATTCCCTGCTTTTTTAAATATTCTTCGATTGAATCTTCCGTTGCATACCAATTCCTACCGAATTTTTTAGCCCGAATTTTCCCTTGACGTGCTAATAAACTAAGATATTCCTGAGAATAAGGAAAAATTTTCGATAATTTAGCTAAACTAAAATATCCAGCTTCTGGTTTTGTTGTCCCTATTTTTTTATTTAATCTTTTCTGATTTTTTTTCATCTTGACAAGTGATTCAAAATAATTAAAATTTAAATTGAAGAGCCCCCAATATAAAACCGCATCTTCTGAATATATTTTTCTTAGGCATAATTTGGGAGATGAGTTGTTGGGGCTCTTCTTTTATTTATTCTAAAATTTATTTCCCCACATTTATCCGATGTGACATCGGATAAATCATTATTCTATTATCTTTTTTCTAAAGAATACTGTCAAGAAAAACAGCTGTGGAAAACTTTTTCTAATTCTAAATCTTTTAATTATAAATAATTTTGTTACAAGGTTAAATTATTTTTTAAAACATTAAATGATTTTTTTAACGAGGCTTGACTTAGATTCTTTAAATTTGGTAAAATAGAAAAATCGAAAGAAGATTAATAAACATTATAAAATAACATTTAAAAATATTATAAAACATTATAAATGTTGATATGGGTCAAACTAACTACCTTACAATAAAAAAAACAGCAAAACTTTTAGGAGTTACTCCTCAAACTTTAAGAAATTGGGATAAATCGGGCAAATTAAAAGCCCTTCGGAATCCGATTAATAATTATCGAATTTATCGAACGAGTGATATAGAACTTTTTTTAAGAAAAATTGAATCGAAAGGAAAAATTATTTTGGGATAATAAAATTATATTTAGATAAAAATAAAAACTGGATGACTATCCAGTTTTTAATTTTAATTTATTTTTATTTTGAAATTAAGGGAACAAAAACAAAACCAGGATGTTCATATTCGTCAAAATTTTTTTCGTCTTTTTTGACAAAAACCCAGATGGAAGAACCTATCGGAGTAACAATTCTTCCTCCGACTTTCAGTTGTTTCTTCCAAGATTCTGGCAACTCTTTTGCTGTTGCTGAAGCTAAAATTTTATCAAAAGGAGCTTCTTTTTTGTAACCTTTTGAGCCGTCAGCACAAATAAATTCTACTATTCCTTTTTCCACAAAATTATATTTTTCAACATTTTTCTTTCCAAACTCCATTAATTCCGGGATAACTTCTATAGCAATAATTTTACCTTTTGGAATTTGGGATTTGGAATTTTCTTTTTGGCTCACAATGTGAGCCAAAAGGGCTGTTGTCCATCCTGAACCTGAACCAATGTCTAAAATTTTCTCTCCCTCTTTTGGCTCTAAAAGTTCTAACATAAAAGCCACTACTAAAGGCTGAGAAATTGTCTGACCAAAACCGATTGGTAAAGCTTCGTTTAATTCGGCTAAATTTTTCATATCCTGAGGTAAAAAATCCACTCTCTTTATTTTTCTGAAAGCCTCAATTATACTTGGTGTTTTCAACCACCCCTCCCGAATTAAATCATCAATTAGAGCCATAACTTTTTTCTAATTCTTTTAATTTTTTCTTAATTTTTAATTTTTGCCAAAAAGAAATTCGATCAATAAATAAAATACCATCTAAGTGGTCTATCTCGTGCTGTAAAATCCGAGCTAAAAGTCCATCCGCTTTTATTTTATTGCCATTCCCATCTAAAGCTTCAATTTCTACCCCTTTCCATCTTTTTATCTCTAAAAAAAGCCCAGGGAAGCTTAAACAGCCTTCCTCCATAATTTCCGTTTCTTTTGTTTTTTTAATAATTTTGGGGTTGATAAAAGCTTTAGG
>CAZVTU010000028.1:0-7856 GCA_964630295.1 uncultured Candidatus Saccharibacteria bacterium | reverse complement strand
TTCGCAGTCACGCCACGTCCTTCATCGCCTCAACCTCCCAAGGCATCCACCATCCGCCCTTAATTACTTGGCTAACAATTAATAACCGCAATTAAATTACCTAATATTTATTTTTCAAGGTTCTTTCCTTACTCAATCAAAAATCCCGCACCTGAAGCGGGATTTCTGCAAACTCGAAAAAGTTGCAGAAATTAACCGCTTCCTTTATTCAATATAGCCTTTTTCTTTCTCATATCTGATTTTAATTTTATCAAAATCAAAACTCTTGTCAAGCCCGAACTTGTCTTACACTTAAAAACCTTATATGATTATTTTTTATTCTTTAAGTTTTCTTCTTAAATCCTGAAGAATTTCAGCTGCTACATCCTTCCCTCCTAAACCGAAAGCAATTCCGAGAGAGATAACCAACATTGCCACCAAACCTGTGAATAATGTTTCCATAAAAGGTCTACCGATTCCCAATTGATATAAGATCATTATTATAGCAAAAACCCAAATTGACCACTTAATTACTGCTGAAACCATTTGACCATAACCAACTTTTATACTCTCTACTGCTGCCCTCACTACTTTCTCGACAATATCAACAACGATTACTGTTACTACAAAAATTAAAGCAGCTACAATGACGTTCGGGAGATAGTTCAAAACACTCTTTAGAAATCCAGCAAATTGAACAAAACCCAAAATTTCCACTGCAGCTAAAAGAAACACAATAACCAAAACCCATTTTACAATCGCGCCGATAAAACCTGCAGCATCCACTTTAATTTCTGCTCTTTCTAAAGCTCCTTTCCAACTGCCCTTCTCAAAAATCTGATTAAATTTCACCCGCTTTAAAATTTCAGTTACCAACTTCCCAATTCCAACTGAGATGAACCAACCAATAACAAAAACAACAATCGCTCCAATTAGAACTGGGATGAAATTCAAAAATCCTTGCCAAAGATTTTGAAGAGCTTGAAGAGTTACCGAATACCAATCTAAAACCATATTTAATTTAATTTTTAATTATTAATTTTTAATTTTTAAACAATATCTTCGACCTTTTAAATATTAATATATTATACAAATTTCAAAAAAAACAAAAAAGTCATTCTCTTGTGGAAAACTTTTTATTAGATTAAGTCTTTGATTTTTAATAAAGATTTGTTATAATAAAAAATAGTTAAATCAGGGCGTGTAGTTCAGTGGTTAGAACGCTTCTCTGATAAAGAAGAGGTCAGAGGTTCGATTCCTCTCACGCCCACTATCAAGGGCCTGTAGCTCAGTTGGTTTAGAGCGCCGCATTTGCAATGCGGAGGTCAGGAGTTCAAATCTCCTCAGGTCCACAAAAAAACAGAGAATAATTCTCTGTTTTTTGTTTTTCGATTTTGAGAAAATCTTATTCTAATTCCTTTTCAACATCTTTTATTTCTTTACCAATGAATTTCTCAGAAATATCTAAAGCATCTTGAAGTTTATCTCTAATCTCTTTTTCACCTTTAGTTAAACCTGGTTTTTTATCTAGCATAGCAATTTGTTCTTCTACTTCATCTCTCAATGCTCTAAAAGCAGTGGTTACGCTTCTTGCCACCTCTTGAGTTTCTTTCCTCATTCTTTTTCGCCAAACTGAAATTCGATACCAAGCGTAAAAAATTATTAATAATATAAATACAATTATAGCAATTAAAGTAAGAATCATAGTAAGGTAATCGATTGCTATCTTACCGTATCGGAATAAAATTGGTAAAGTTACTTTTACCGTGATTTCCTTTGAAGATTCACTTAGAGCTCCTCGGGAATCTTTAGATTTTGCCCAAATTTTATAGATTCCCTTTCTCACACTTTGGTCGTATACATAAGACCAATTACCTTTTTCATCAGTCTCGGTTTCTTTTTCGATTATCTTCTCTTTATCCTTTTGAATATAGATTAGGACAATTGAGTTAGGATACCTCGAAATACCTTCTAAAGTAAGAATATCTCCTTCTTGTAATTTTTCCGGATACTCAATAATTTTAGGAGCCTCGATTGGTTCTATTATAACATCTACTGAAGAGAAAGTCGAATTACCTGCCTTATCAACAGCCTTCACAGTGACTGTATATTTACCTGGTGCCTGAGGCGGTAGTTTATAAGTACGATTCACAAGATTTTCAGGGGAAATTTTTCCAATTTCTAAATCACCGATCTTTATTTCATAAAAATCGATACCCGAAGTCTCATCAACGGCCTCAAAGATTAAAACTGGCTGAGGATCGGTCGGGTTCTCTCTTTGAATATCAATCTTGAATGGTTCCGGTGGGGTTACATCAATTAAAACTTTTCGATGAAGTATTTGTCCCCAGCCATATTGGTTTCTAAATTTAATGTGAAAATACCAAATTCCATCTTTAACATTTTCATATTTTTTTGATTCCATTAAACCATCAGAGATTGGACCAGGATCAGCGACTGCCTTCTTATGAAGCAACAAACTGACTCCATTAACATCGGAAGGTAAATCCCAATTAAATTCCGGATCGTTGTTGGAGTACCATTTATCAGGATCTGGATGAGTTGGTGAGGAAACTACTGGTCTTTCAGGAACTTGGGTTGGATGAATCGGCGGAGGGGTAATTTCAGCCACCTGAATTGTGTAGTTCCCATCCCGCATATTAGTTAGAACATTGGTTCCTTTACCATCATTAGCTAAAACAGCTCCTGAACTGAAACTTACTAAAGCATTACCAGCAGCCTTTGCTTTAAAAGTAATTGTAATTAAATTGCCGGCGCTTCCAGTAAAACCAGGACTGGGCAGTCCGCCACCAAAAGAAATAGTTCCTGCTGCACCAGAAAAACTCGGTTCTTCTGTCCATAAAGCAAATATTGATCCTGTTTTTGAAACATTCACCACCTCTAATTTATCTTTACCAAAAACTATTACTGCTTCTGCTGCGTTAATTGCCACCCCTCCGGTATCGACCTTTACTGTAACTGAAAAAAAATCGCCAACACTATAAACACCAACACTCGGTGATAAATACAATGAAGCACCTTCAGCTGCTTGAGAATCATTCTCTACTGGAAAAAATGAAATTAGTGTTGTTAATAACAATAAATAAATTAAAACTTTTCTCATTTTATTTTCTTTTTCTCAATCTTCGATAAATGAAGTAGAAAATTATAATCACAAGTATTACTAAGACAATTTTTACAATTAATCTCCAATCAATTACAGGTTTTACAGCCCTTGGTTTTATACTTTCAACTCTTTCGTTTCCTGCCTTATCTACTACTTTTACTTTAATTTCTTCTCCGAGGTTTTGATTCTCCAAAAGATAGGGACTACTTACTATCTTCCAATCTCTTTTTCCTTCTTTTACTTCAAAGTGATCAACGCCTGTCTGTTTGTCCGTAGTGTTAAAGGTTATAAAATATTTCCCCTCAAAAATTGAAGGAGATTGATTAATTTCAACAACAAATGGCTCTGGTGGAATATTATCTTTTTCGATTTCTTTTTGTAACTGATCTTCAGGAATCCTTAGAACTTCTGCCGAAATATTAAAAGTAGCTTTCTTTCTTTCTAAATCGGCTTTTGTGCCAAAGCCATCGTTTAATAGTATCTCGGAAGAATCTTCAAAGAAAACTTCGGCTCTTCCTTCTTTTTTTGTCTCAAAGAAAACCTTGCCCAAAAAACCTTTATTTCCTTTAAATCCACCGGGAATTCCACCTGTAAAAGAAATCTTCCCTACTCCCTTATTTATTTCTGGCTTTTCCACCCATAAATTTAAAATTGAATTACCTTGGCTAAAATCTTTTGCTGTCAAAATATCACTTGAGTAATTCAAATCTACATTCACTACATTTATATTCTCCTTTTCGGTATCTACCAAAATACTAACTGAGAAAACATCGCCTAAGGAAAATTCTCCAGAACTCGGTTCTAAATATAAAATTACTGCCTTGCAAAAACTGGGGAAAGTAAGCAATAAAAGAAGAGTAAAAAGTAAAAAGTAATAGTTTTTAGTTTTATTTTTTAAATCCATTTTTTTATTTTATCTTTTATTTTAAATTCCCGCAAAATATCATTAGCCACTCCAGTAGTAAAGCATTATACTAAAGTCAGGCAAATTAACTTTTCCATCTTGGTTTATATCGATACAAGGATCAACCGTAGGAGTCTTATTCCACCAATAGAGTAAAATACTGAAGTCAATTAAATTAACTTTTCCATCTCTGTTTAAATCAGCGCCCATACATCCTAAAGGAACTTCTCTGCCAATTCCAAATGAAAGAGCTTGGGAGAAAGTACTTGTTCTATTTTCAGCAGGAATAATTCCTCTAACTTTCACAGTATAAACTCCTTCCATCAAACGAGAAGTATCAAAAGCATAAAACCAATCACCGTCTTCTTCTGCTTTTACTTTTTCAACAATATTAGACCCTATGTAAATTTCCACCTCATCCTTGGTCGCTGTCTGACCAAAGATATTTAAAACTTCTCCCCGATTAAGGACTTGTTTTGATAGACTGATCGTGGGCGGAATAAAGATGTCTGAAATAGTAACCGTTCTTCCTTTCAAAATAGTGACTGGAAAATTCAGAGTAACAGACCTAAGACCATTTTTGTCTTTTGCCCAAACACCAAAGTTATAATTACCGGCAGAAAGACTAGAAACCGAAGTAACAAAATTTGCATCAGAATCAGCATAAGTAGTGGTCACTTTCTGTCCATCCTTTAAAACAGTAACTAAAGCATTGGGATAGGCTTTTCCTTTAAGGATAACCTTAGTTTCGACTACTGGTGGCAATCCTCCTCCTCCGCCGCCGGTTGGTGGTGGTGGGACAGTGACCAAATTAAATATTGCAGTAACTGTTTTATCTTCAGTCATTGTTATTACGCAATCGCCCGTACCACTACAGCCTCCCGACCAACCAGCAAAAGCCGAATCAGAAGCAGGTACAGCATGCAACGTGATAGTTGTTCCGCTAATATAACTTTCTGAACAATCGTCTCCACAATTAATTCCCGAAGGACTACTGGTTACTGTTCCAGATCCTGTTCCATCTTTATTCACCGTCAGAAGATAAGTCACTTCGCTAACAGCTGTAAATTGCTGGATGGCCACCGATCTTTCTGTCCCCCAATAAACATAAACTTTAAACCAGTAAGTACCTGTGCTGGGAACATTTAAAGTTAAAGATGTTATCCAACTTTGGCCTGCCTGAATTAATTTCGCTCCCATACCATAATCAACATCGTCTCCTCCATTACATTCATTGTCTTGGGTATCTACAATGCAATACTCGTATTGATATTCATAATCAGCTGAACCTTCATTTGTAATTGTTGTGCTGGCGACAATTGTCGGTACGGTAGTATCAATAATTTCATTAATTGCTACTTGAGCTGGCGAACCCTCAACTTCCCAATAATCATTTCTTTTAATAGTTTTTCCAAACTCAACTTCGGTTGCTATTACACTCTCCCATAATCCTTGAGCTGCGTTAGAAGGCACAGTATAAGTATATTCATAAATTCCGATATCGGTCTTTGTCATCGAAACATCACTAACTACTATATTTCTATCGGTATCATAAATTGTAATTTCAGGTGTAGAATAAGGATCGGTAGGCATGCTTTGATAATTCAAAATCCACACTTTCGCCCTATAAGTTTTACTCGCTAATACTTCTCCAACATCAGAAACAATAACTGTCCATTCTGAAACTGTAAATTTCTTAACCTCGAATGTTATTGCGTGATACGCCTCATGATTATCATAAACTGCTTTAGTTCTCACCTCGTAGGTACCAACTGGCGTAGTAGTAGCCAAAGTAAAGGAGAATTTGAAAAATCCTGTAGTTTGTTCAGTAGAGGTGCCGCCCACAAGTAAACTACCATCTGGTTTGTAAACTTCAATTGTAGTGGTGGCGCTGACTAAGTTATTTAGAGCATCGTAAACTGTGGAATAAACATTAACTGTTTCTCCTGGAATATAAATTGTTCCTGCAGCAGAAACAATTCTTAAAGCTTTAATTTCTTCACTTACTACAAAACTATCTACATCGTAAGCTGTACTTGTCCCTGAGGTAGCAGTAGTTCTCACCTCGTAGGTACCAACTGGCGTAGTAGTAGCCAAAGTAAAGGAGAATTTGAAAAATCCTGTAGTTTGTTCAGTAGAGGTGCCGCCCACAAGTAAACTACCATCTGGTTTGTAAACTTCAATTGTAGTGGTGGCGCTGACTAATTCCCCTATCCCGTTAATTACTCTGGTATAAACATTTACATCCTCTCCAGGATTATACAGCGGACCCAAGCTTGTCTCAGCATATAGTTTTTCTGGATGAATATCTTGAGTAGAAAATTCTTTCACTCCTACATAGGAAACACCTGAAACAGTACAAGAAACAATAGCAAGGTAATTTGTCTCAGTTGGCGCTGACCAAGAATAAGCATATTTCCCAGTTGCGAAATTACTCATTTGAGCATTAGATACGGCATAAGATTGAGAGATTAGATCTCTAATAGAAATTAAGGCTGATGAGTCGCAGTTAATAGCAGTACCATCTTTTGATTTTACGTAGGCAGTAATTACAAAATTTGTATTCTTCTTAACTAAAGCTGGTGCTTCGACATTAATTTGAGGTGGATACTCAGAGGGTGCTTCAATAACTTTGAATGCCAGATTAGTTTGAACTTCATTACTTTCATAAGTAGCCAATATTCTTACCGCATAGGTTCCAAGAGGGGTACTTGTAGCTAAACTGGTAGTAGCTTTAAAGAAACCAGTTACTTGCTCTTGGGCTAACATACTTGTCAAAAGGCTACCATCTGGGTAATAAATATATGTATTAACAGTAGCGCTTACTGCTTCTCCGTTTGAATCTAAAACCGTAGCAAATACTGCTACTTCATCACCGGGATAGTAGAAACTTCCCGTACTAGCGAAAATATTCAAAGGTAATCCCCCACCGCCACCACCAGTTCCACCACTGGTGACTAACCCGCCTAAATCCACGTATCCGCCTATTCCGTCAAAAGCATAACTATAACCTGAAGCAAAAGTTATTGATTTTGTCGGTGAAACTAAAGAGCCGGAACTCGAAGCATCACCAATAATTAAATCAACGTAAAAAGTGTAATCGGTACCATTTACTGTAGTAAAGACATCGGATTTTTGTAATCTTAAGTAAGCGTACAAATCATCTACTGATAAAGTGCTAGTACCGTTGGTTAACCTCACTGAGCCGCCATAAGAGTAAACTGCTCTTACTGTAGTACTGGAATAACCTGAAACAAAGCTAACCGTTCCACTGGCGTAGTTCACTGAATAATCCGTTGGAGGAATTAGTGTCCTCGCCGTATCGTCATATAAACCGAAGAATTCAGACTGAGTAATAGGGGTGTGATCTAAAGTAATTTCATTATCAACTCCAACTAATTCTGTTTCTGTATCAGACCAAGTAACCTTTGTGGGTGGAGTATAAGTAATACCTGTTAGAGCCTGGGCTTCGGATTCGGTTAAAGTAATAAATGGATCGTTTTCCAAAACTTTTGTTTCTACTGTCCTCACCGCAAAAGATTTTTTCTCTTCTATAAATTTCTTACCGTATTTCTTAATAGTGACAGTGTAAGGATTAAAGGAAGTTACAGTGGTAGCATCTTCGGTTTTTTCTACCCTCCAAGTCGGTATTAATTGCTCGGTAATAGTTCCGTTATTATTTGAAGTTTGAGTAAATAGGGTGTCGCCAAACAAATCTATCGCTTTAATTTCAGCTCCAGATACTGGCGAATTAGCAATATCAACCACTGTTGGTAAATAGCCGTATTTCTCTGAAATATAAGTGGTACCAGTTCCATATTCTCCACCAAAATGCCAACCGTAAGA
>CAZVTU010000027.1:0-8260 GCA_964630295.1 uncultured Candidatus Saccharibacteria bacterium | reverse complement strand
CCCATATATTTTCCTAACATTAACCGAGTTTGAGCGTCTAAAGCCGGAAAAGAAGTAAAAAATATCATAATTATTGGCAATAAAAACCATTCTAAAGTTAAAATTAAATACCTCTTTTTGCCGAGTTTAATAGGTCTCGGAGGTAATAAAAGAATACTAAAAAAAGCTGAGGCTACTAATCCTATCATGGAAATGGTTAAAATGTTTCTAGTAAAAATAGGTAAATTATAAGAAAGAAGAGTTTGACGAAACGCTTCTCCTCCTAAAACCAAAGGGAGCCAACCCATTAAGAAAATAACAATGGAATTAGTGGCCCAAGACCAAAAGGTTTCGAAATCAGTAAACCCTAAAGAAAGAGCTCTTTTTAGAGGAATTTTTTTATTTTTTAAGAACCCAAAAAAATAATAGGCAATATCAGCTGCACCATAAGCCCATCTTCTTTGTTGTTTATAAACATTCTTCATTGTTTTTAAAAAACTTGGAGCGACATTGGCATCCATTGAAATTGGATAATAAAGAGGAACTACTTGATAATCTCCATCGTATTTTAAAAAACATTGCCAGAAAATTCGAGAATCATCGGAAACTACATTT
Source organism: uncultured Candidatus Saccharibacteria bacterium (assembly GCA_964630295.1). Lineage (GTDB taxonomy): Bacteria > Patescibacteriota > Minisyncoccia > Minisyncoccales > RBG-13-42-11 > CAZVTU01. The sequence continues at coordinate 7,666 of CAZVTU010000027.1, read as the reverse complement.
ACTTGACGAAAACCGACATCAACTAAAGCTTGGAATGACATTGAATGGGAAGAAAAAGTTTTTAGCTTTTCTCTTCTTTCTTGACACATCATTTCCCAAAAAGAAGCAGAAAAAGCAAAAATTCGGGAAATGGGAGGGGCTTGCCAAATATTATTAATAAACAGAGGTACTGGTTGAAAACTCGATCTTAAAGGTTTTTCAGCTGTTAAATAATGATAAGATAGGCAACTAAAATATTTTGGAAAAATAACAGTATCGGCGTCAAGTGAAGAAACAATAATATTTTGGTAAGGGATTGAGAATCGATCAATGATTTTTTCTTTTGCCTGACGACTTCCCCAAGCATCATTTGAACCTTTAGCAGCGATTTCGCCAGGTAGATTAGCTGGGTGGCAAGTAACGAGGAGTTTAAAAAATCTATCTTTAAATTCTTCTTCAATAATCTTAGCTGTTCTTTCTGTTTCAACACCACCTCTTTCTTCGTAAGTTAAAACAACAATCATGTTCTCTTTGGGCCAGTCAGATTCTACTAAAGACTGGAAAGTTGCCCGGACAATCTCTAAGGGCTCTCTATACATCGGACATATCACCAATTGATATAATTTTTTCCAGTTTTGGATTGGTAAGGAATATTTCTGAGGGGGGAGCTGATTTAACTTTTTAATCCAATCTATTTTTTCATGTTTTCTCATTTGTCGATAACAAGCATTTAGATGAAAAGAAAAATAAATTGTTCGAAAAAGCCAATAGATGACGAAACAAATAATAAAAACTGCTGCCCAAAGCGGGGCTAACCAAGAAATAATAAATACTCCTATCAAGGTTAACCAACTCAAAGCTCCCGGTAGAATCTCAAAGAAACGATAGATTATTTTTTCTCTAGGGTCTTTTAAATCCGAAGGATAACTAACTTTTAGGTAATAAGGGAGAGCCATTTAATCTAATCTTTAAATAATTTTTTAACTTCATTCCAAATGGTGGAATCATTTTGTTTTATTTTTTTCCAATACCACCATTCTCCTCCCCATAAATAAAATTCTGATAAACCTGTTTTTTTAGCAAATTCAATGTTTTTCTTAAATTGTTCCAAATTCATTGTTTTCTCTTGTTCTTCAATTGGTGAATCATAAAGCAGTTTTGGTCCCCAAGGTTCAGCTTGCAGCTCTACACCAATTACTTCTTTATTAAATAATTTGTTTATGATTTGAGCTTTTCGCCAATAAAAAGTTGGTGGGAAAGGATAAGTTAAATAAATCCCCAGCTGTCTTACCCAAACTTTTTTATAAAGAGTGGTCCCAACAATATCCCCTAATTTAGCAGCGGTAATCCAAAGAGAACCCTCACCGCTATCTGATATTACAATGGGTCTTTTTTGATTATCAAGAGATTTTACTAATTTTATCTCTTTTTTAAGAAATTCTTTATCAACCCAAGGACATTGACCAAAAGGGAAAAAGGGTTCATTTTCGACTTGCCATTTGTTGATTGCTTTTGAATCGCGATATCTTAGAACAATTTTCTCGATTAGTTTTAAAATTTTTTCTTGTTGATTTTCTTTTCTTAAATTTTTTGCCCATTCAGGAATATGACATTCTGGCCAACGAGGAGTTTTCATACCAATTACCAAAAGCAAATTCACTCCTTTTTCTTCTGCTTTTTTAATTTGCCAATCTAAATCTTCAAAATTATATTTATCTTCTTCTGGTTCAATTAAATCCCAATAAGTAGCTAATTTTATGTTCTTTACCTTTAAATCATCAATTAAAGCTAAATAGGTTTTCTGCCAATCTAAACTAAGATTTTCAGCGTGTTTCTGGGAAAAATTAACTCCCCAAATAATTTTTTTTGCTTGGGGGGGCTTACCAACAAAGAAAAAGCTCATAAGAAATAAAAAAATAATTAATAATATTAGTAAAATTTTTTTTGTCATTTTATTGCCAATATTGCCAACCCACTGCCTATTAACAAAATAGCAAAAATTTTTTGGAAAATTATTTCTTTTGAAAATTTTTCTTTTAAAACTTTGGGGAATTTTAAGGAAATTAAAGTAGTAAATAGCAATAAAAATACATATTGAATTCCTTGAAGTGCGTTGATAATCGCTAAATAAGTTAAACCAGCTAAAGCAATTGCCCAATTCTGTAAAATGAAAGCTCCAGCTCCCATTGCTTGATTAAAAAGGAAAATGGTTCCGGTCCTTTTTTGGAAAGTAAATTTTTCTCCAAAAATTTCTCTTTTAACTTCTGGAGTAAAAATAAAAAAAATAGCAACTAAAAATCCCCCAATCCTCATCCAAATAAATCCTGACCAAAAAGGCTGGGCAGAATAAACATACTTAGTTAAAACAAAAGCAAGGGCAAATAAAAAAGCAGTGAACGCGGAAATTTGAAAAGATTTTAATATGATCCGTTTTCCTTTTTCTAAAGTAATAAATACACTACCCAATATTAATAAAACAAAAGCGATGATTTCTTGAAATGATAAAAATTCTTTCCCAGAGGAAATTAGAAAAACTAAAGTGAAGGTAAAAATTGGTAAAAGTCCACCAATTGCTGGAACAATTCTTGAAGCTTCAAAATTTTCTAAGCCGGTATAGAGACCATAAAGAGCTATAATATAAATTCCCCCAGCCACCAAAGATAAAATAATTTGAGTCATCTTTGGAATCAAAAAACCAACAAAGGGAATTAAAACTAAAGATAAAATTCCTAAAATTCCAACATAAAAAGAATAACTTTTAGGGTTGGGAGGGCCAGAAAGGAGATATTTATCTCCCAAAGCAACTAAAGCAAAAAGGAAATAAGCTGAGATAGTAACTATTAGCCAAGTCATTTTGAGATTATCTTTTTAATATTTATTGCTCCAAATTTTTCAACTTCGATAAAACCTTGAAGGGCTGCTTCAGCAAACCAGCCTGAATCTAATAAATCAAAAAGCCATTGGTTAGTATAATTTGGATTTTTTTGAACTATCCCTGAACCTATTTGGATTAACCATCTTTTATTAAATTCCTCTTGAGAACCAATGGGGGGAGCAATAATAATAGGTATTCCCAAGGCAGTATAAAAAGAAAGTTCCGAGGGTTTGGTCCATAAAATATCTGTTTTTCTTAAAGTTAAATTAAATTTTTGAAAATAATTATTTATATCTTTTTCATAAATAATTTCAATATTTTTGTTTTCATTTAGTTTTAACTTTTTAATTTTTTCCTCAAAATATTCTTTGACTTCTTTCTTAATGCCGGCTACCAAAATGATTTTTATTTCTCCGTTCTTTATTTTCTTAAATAAACTCTGAATAATCTTAATTCCTATTTCTTTCTGGGCACCGGCTCCACCAACAGCAAACATAATAGTAAAAGGGTGATCTGCTGTCTCTGGTAAAGTGCCTAAATATTTTTTTATTAAAACTTCGTAGTGTTGAAAATATTTTCTTTTTGGATCTAAATTTAAAATTCGATAACCCAACTCTTTTTTTAAAGTCTCTAAATTATCTACTGGTAAAGGATAGCCAGTTAAAAAAATATTCTCCTTTTTCACTCCATACAGTTTTAATCTTTCAACCACTCTTGAAGTCGGAGCGAAATATTTAATTTTACTTTCTTTTGGTTTCAAAGGTGCCCAGGTTCGAGAGATATCAGCATCACAAACAACACAATAAATTTCTCCAGGATAATTAAAATATTCAGCCATAAAAGCCGGGGTAAAAAAAGTACTAATTAGAGGTAAAGGATTTACTTTTAATTTTTCAATTAAATTCCTTCCCCATCCTTTTTTAATCAGAGAAAATGTTTGCTTTAACTGAAGATTTGGTTTAGATAGATCTCTTTTAGGATAAAAACTAAGGATCCTTTGAAACTGGTCAAAAAGAAAAAAAACAAATTGACCGACTATAGGAATTTTTTTTAAATTTGATATAAACTCATAGAATCTTTTAGTAAACTGCCAAATTTTTCTGTCTTTTTCTGGAATTCCTGGGTAATCATTGGCATTAATAACTTTACCTTCCGGAGCTAAATCTCTTAAAGGAAAGGCGGTTCTCTGATGACCGTAACCCATATTTACTGAAATTATCCAGGCTTTTTCTTCCATATTTTTAATTATATCTCAGAGTTTAGTAATTCAGAAATTTTAGTTTTTGTTTTTCCCGTAGTTTATAAGTTACTAAACCTAAAATTAAATAAAAGATTAAAAGCCAGGTTCCAGAAATTTCTAAAAAATAAGTTGCGAAAGGAAGCTTGGAAAACCAGTCAACAATTCTGAGTAGATAAGTTAATAAAAGCCAGGTCGGTAAAGAAAAAAGCCAACCTAATAATCCCCAAATTGTACCAACTAAAGCGAAAATAAAACCGAAACCCATAATAAATGGTAAAAGAGGTAAAATTAAAATATTAACTAAAGGAGCAACTAAAGAAAAATAGCCAAAATTATAAATTAAAATTGGTAAAGTAAAAATTTGAGCAGAAAAAGTTATCGCTAAAATACTTCTAAGGTTAAAAATCTTTTCTTCGGGAATAAACTTTAACCAATCCTTAAGAACTGGAGTTAGATAAATAATACCCATTATTGCCAGAAAAGAAAGTTGAAATCCCACATCAGATTTTAGAATCAAAGGATTTTGAGCTAACATCAAGGTTCCTGCAAAAATAACTGCTCTCGAGGAGATATTCAATCTGCCCAAATACTGAGATAAAAGAAAAAGACTTCCCATAATACCGGCTCGAATTGCTGAACTTTGAAGTCCAGTCATTATAATGAAAGACCAAATAAAAATTAAAGTGATATAAAAAGCTTGTTGCCGCCAAAGGCCTAGACCAATTAAAATGGTCATTAAAATCGAGATTAAAATTGCTACATGCATTCCCGAGACAGCAGTTAAATGCCTAACCCCAGCATAATTTAATTTTTCTTTCCATTTATCAGAAATTTGCTTTTTATCTCCCAAAATTAAAGCTCTCAAAATCGAACTTTGAGGTGGTGAGAGATTTTGAGAGATTGATTCTCTTAGTTTTTGTTTAAATTTTAAAATTGCTGCGTAAATTTTGTTTCCTTGATTCCTCTCTAACAATTCAATCTGAGGATAATTCACTACCGTATAGATTTTCTCTTTAGCTAAATAATCTTTGTAATTAAAACCTTCGAATTCAGGTGGCCTTTTTAACTTGCCAGTAATTTTCAATTTATCTCCATATCGGTATTCAGGATATCTATTACAGGTTACCAAAATTTTACCAGGAACTTTCTCTGTTTCTATTATTAATTTTAGATTGGTTTCCCTGACATCCGGTTCAGCTATTACCTTTCCAATAAAACTAACATCTCTTTCTTTGGGATAAACAATCTTGGATAAAAATTGCTGGTGCCGCCAAATTCCCAAAACTAAAAATAATATACAAAAACCGATGATTGTGATATTCTTATCTTTCCAAAAAATTGAAATTAAAAACACCCCTAAAATTAAAATTCCTAACATTACCAGCTGGGGAATAATAATAATTGAATTTAAAAAAATGCCTCCGATAAAAGAGAGGCAAAAATAAAGAAAAATTTTAGAACTACTCATTTAAAATCCAGTAGCAATAACTGTAACTTTTATTTCCCCTTTGTTTAATTTTTCGTCTTGAACAGCTCCAAAAATTATTTTAGCTTCGGGATTAATTTCTTGAGTAATTACTTTAGCTACTTGATCGATCTCAGTTAAACTAATATCTTTACCTCCCGAAACATTAAACAAAACTCCCTTTGCTCCTTTTACTGATACATCAAGGAGAGGAGAATTAATAGCAGATAGGGCGGCTTTTTCAGCCCTTCTTTCTCCTTGAGCTTTACCAACGCCAAAAATAGCCGAACCTGCGTTAGTCATAATAGATCGAATATCAGCAAAATCAACATTGATAATCCCTGGTAAAGAAATTAAATCAGAGATTCCTTGAACAGCCTGTCTTAATATATCATCACAAACCCAAAAAGCATTTAATAAAGAAGTACCGGGATCCAAAGTAGAAAGAAGCTTATCATTAGAAATAGTAATCAAAGTATCAACGTTTTCTCTTAATCTTTTGATTCCTCTTTCGGCAATTTTTTGGCGAACCTGACCTTCGAAGGAAAAGGGTTTGGTAACTACAGCTAAAGTTAAAGCGCCTAATTCTTTCGATATCGCAGCTATCACTGGAGCAGCTCCTGTCCCCGTTCCTCCTCCAAGCCCACAGGTAATAAAGATCATATCTGCGCCTTTTAAAATTTCACTAATCTCTTCTTTATTTTCTAAGGCTGACTTTCGGCCAATCTCTGGATTCATTCCTGTACCTAATCCTTGGGTGGTTTTTCTCCCAATTCTTAATTTTAAATCTGCCTTAGTTTTAGATAAATCTTGGGCATCACTATTTAGCGCGATTAACTCTACCCCTTTTATTTTACATTTTTTCATCCGAGAAATGGCATTAGAACCTGAACCCCCTACTCCCACTACTTTAATTTTGGTACCAAATTTCATAATTTAAGGAATGAAAATTTTAAATAATCTTTTTATTTTATTAGTCAGTCCTCCTTCGGTCATTGGAAATAAATTTGTTGCTGACCAACTTTTCTCTTCGGTTCCTCTTAAAACCAGCCCACAAGCAGTAGCAAAAGTTTGCTCATCTTCCAAACCAAAAAAATTTAAAGGTTTTCCAATTCGACAAGGTAATTTTAATTCTCTCTTTGCAAGATCCGTTATTTTCGGTAGGTTTGCTCCCCCTCCGGTTAAAACAATACCAGCTGGTAATAGACCTTGTTTAGAAATTTTCTTTAATTCTTTTCGGACTTCATTAAAAATTTCCGCCACCCTTGCCTCAATAATTCTCGTCAGCAATCTTTGGGAAAAAACTAACGGTTCTTCTTCATTAGTGATAATTTTTTCTTTCTTGTCATTTCCTTTAAAAACGCAACAACCCTTTTCGGTTTTTATAATTTCTGCGGTATCAATGTCTGTTTTAAGGCCAATAGCAATGTCATTGGTAATATTAGCTGAACCAATAGGAAAAATAGCCAGATGAATTAAGTCACCTTCTTCAAAAACTGCTAACTCTGAAGTTCCTGCTCCAATATCTAAGAGAGCTACTCCTAATTCCTTTTGTCTCTGAGAAAGAACGGCGGTAGCTGAAGCTAAGGGTGAAGGAATAATATCTAAAATCTGGAGGTCGGCATCTAAAACTGCTTGGGTTAAATTCTTTTTATAGGGCGAAAAACCTCCTAAAACTAGGACTTCTGTTTCTAATCTCACTCCTTGCATTCCCACTACTTCTTTTATTCCTCCTTCTCCATCAACAATAAATTCTTTGGGGAAAATCTCTAAAATTTCTTTATTTGAAGGCAAAGAAAAAGTCTGGGCGGCTTGTAAAACTCTATCCACATCTTCTTCCGATATCTTTTGGTCGGCTCGCGAAACGGCCACTGTTCCTCGAGAAGAAGTACAAAAAATGTGACTCCCTCCAATATTTATAAAAACTGAATTAACTTTTTGACCGGTCTCAGCCCGAACTTTGTCTAAAAGAATTTGAATAATTCTAGCTACTTTTTCAATATCGATTACTACGCCTTTCCTTACGCCGAAAGAAGGCTCTTGAACTTGAGCCACCACCTCTAAACCTGACTCTTCGCTCTTGGGAATTGCTGCTAATATTTTAATT
>CAZVTU010000026.1:0-8310 GCA_964630295.1 uncultured Candidatus Saccharibacteria bacterium | reverse complement strand
TAAAGAAAGGAATAATCAAAGCTTACAAAGTTGGTGGGACTTATCGAATTTGGGGCAGTGAAATTTTAAATTTGGTTTCTCCCAAGCTGGAAAAAAAGGTATATCGAGTTTACAAAAAAGTTAAGGAAAAAACAAAAAAGACAATTGAGAAATGGTAGTTTTTAGCTACCATTTCTTTATTTTTTATGAATTTAGAAAATCTTATTAATCAAAAGAGAGCCCAAATTTCGGTAATTGGTCTAGGATATGTTGGATTGCCTACGGCGGTAGAATTAGCTAAAGCAGGATATAAAGTTTTTGGAATAGATATCCAGAAAAAGAGAGTTGAAAAAGTAAATAAGGGAGAATCTTTTATTTTCGACGTTTCTTCAGATGAGCTAAAAAAAGTAGTTAAATCAAAAAAATTAAAAGCTTTTAATACTCACTCTCCATTGAAAAATTCCAATATTATTCTAATTTGTGTTCCTACTCCTTTAGATAAAAACAAAATCCCTGATGTTTCATATATCCGCTCCACCGTCCAAGAGATTTATAAATATTTAAAAAAAGGCCAATTAATCATTTTGGAAAGTAGTACTTATCCGGGAACTACTCGAGAAGTAATTTTGCCAACTCTTCAAAAAACAGGTCTAAAAGTTGGGAAAGATTTCTTTTTAGCTTATTCCCCAGAAAGAATTGATCCTGGAAATAAAAAATATAAATTGATAGATATTCCCAGAGTGGTTGGAGGAATTACTAAAAAATGCACCAAATTAGCAACCCAATTTTATCGCTCTTTCCTTCGAGCTAAAGTCTTACCGGTGAGTTCTTCAGAAACTGCTGAAATGACAAAAATTTTAGAGAATACATTTAGATTAGTAAATATTTCAATGATTAATGAATTAACTCTTTTAGCTGGAAAAATGGGAATCGATATCTGGGAAGTGATCGAAGGAGCTAAAAGTAAACCATATGGTTTTTTCCCTTTTTATCCCTCCCCCCGCTGTGGCGGGCATTGTATTTCAGTGGACCCTTTCTATCTTTCCTTCAAGGCTAAAGAATATAATTTTTGGCCACGTTTTATTGAATTAGCTGGTGAGATTAACGATCAGATGCCGCATTTCGTGGTAACCAAAGTAATTTGGACTTTGAATTTAAAAAAGAAGCCCATTAGAAATTCGAAAATTTTAATCTGGGGAGTGGCTTATAAAAAAGATATTGGTGACACTAGAGAATCTGCAGCTCATGATATAATTTTCGATTTATTAAGAAAGGGAGCGAAGATTGATTATTTTGACCCTTATGTAAAAGAATTTAAGGTAGATAATAAAATTTTAAAATCAATAAAATATTCTCCTTCTAGATTGATGAGTTATGATTTAGTTCTGATTTTAACTGACCATTCTGATTTTAATTACAATGAATTGGCTAGGAAAGCAAAACTGGTGGTGGATACCAGAAATGCCATTAAATCAAAAAAACACAAAAACGTCTTTAGATTATGAATAAGAAATTCGCCATTATCGGTAGGGGTTTCATATACAATCTTCATGCCGAAGCTATTACTAAAATAGGTGGAGAAATCGTGGATACTGTTGATGAATCCCAAGGCCCTGATGCCTGGAAAGAAATGGTGAAGAAAACGGAAGCCGACTGCATTGTCATCCTGGTGCCGAACCATCTTCATTTTGAAATGGCAAAATTTTCAGCTGAAAACGGAAAGACGGTTTTATGCGAAAAACCTTTGGCTTTAAAGTCAGAGGAAGTAAAAATTCTAGCCCGATATCCGAATATCTTTACCGTTTATCAATTGAGATATCATCCTTTTACGAAGAAATTGAAAGACGAGATAAAAGTAGACAAAACTTATCAAATTGAAATAAATGTTTCAGTGCACAGAGACGAAGATTATTGGAAAAGCTGGAAGGGAACACAGGACAAATCTGGCGGAATAATTTTTAATTTAGGGATTCATTATTTTGACCTTTTGCTTTATTTGTTCGGAGAACCATCTGAAATTTTGACAAAAAAATTAACTTATAAAACAGGGGAGGGAGAGATTTCCGGCAAAAATTATTCATGCAACTGGAAGATAAGCGCCGAAGCGCCGAAAGATGACCAACGCAGATTATTTAAAGTCAATGGCGTAAATTACGATTTTGCTTCAACAAATGAAAATTTACATTCATATGTTTATAAAGATTTATTGGAAGGAAGAGGAATCACGCCCGAAGAAGCACTAAAATCAATCGAATTAATAAAAAAAATATATGAAAATTTCAAAAACAATTAGAGTTCAAAAAGGTCCAAAAGCAATAAAAGGAGGGAGAATCTGGGATAGTTCCCAAGTTTTAAAAGGGGCAGAAATTGGTAAGAGTTGTACCATCGGCCATAATTGTTTTATTGCTTCAAAGGCTAAATTGGGAAACGGTGTAAAAATTGAATCAAATACCGATGTTTGGGATTACGTGACTCTTGAGGACTATGTCTTTGTCGGTCCTTCAGCTGTTTTTACCAACGATATTAATCCCCGGGCAAAATACCCTAAAAAAAAATTTCCCAAATATGGAAAGTGGCTGCCAACTTTAGTAAAAGAAGGAGCCTCTATTGGAGCTAATGCTACCATTATCTGCGGCAATACTATTGGTAAATGGGCTATGGTGGGGGCTGGAGCTGTGGTGACTGATGATGTCCCAGATTATGGTATTGTGGTTGGGATACCGGCAAGACTAGTTGGCTGGATGTGTGAGTGTGGAAATAAACTTAATTTTCGAGGAGGAAAAGCGATTTGTAAGATATGCAAGAAAAGATATAAGAAATCAGGTAATAAAGTAAGCAAAATAAAATAAAAATATGAAATTTTTGGATTTAAGTGCTCAATATAAATCAATAAAAGAAGAAATAGATACAGCTGTTAAAAAGGTTTTAGAAAGCACAGTTTTCATCGGAGGAAAAGAGGTGGAAGAGTTTGAGAAGGAGGTGGCAGAATTCTGTGGGGCAAGGTACGCGGTTGGAGTAAATTCCGGAACGGATGCCCTCCTTTTATCTTTAAAGGCCATAGGCGTGGGTTCGGGAGATGAAGTGATAACTACACCTTTTACATTTATTGCTACGGCCGGGGTAATTGCCAATTGCGGGGCAAAGCCGGTTTTTGTTGATATTAACTCTGAAACTTTTAATATCGACCCGATAAAAATTGAAAAAGCAATTACCAAAAAAACAAAAGTGATTCTTCCAGTTCATCTTTTCGGCCAAATGGCAGACATAGATGAGATTATGAGTATTGCCCGTAAGTATAATTTATATGTTGTTGAAGATGCAGCTCAGGTAATCGGAGCAGAATACAAGGGCAGGAAAGCTGGAACAATTGGGGATTTGGGTTGTTTTAGTTTCTTTCCTTCAAAGAACCTAGGAGCTTATGGAGACGGGGGAATGGTTGTGACCAATAACGAGGAGTTGGCAAATAAAATCAGGCTATTGAAAAATCACGGTTCTTCTCACAAAGAAAAATATTTAAACTTAACCATTGGGACAAATTCCAGATTAGATGCGCTTCAGGCGGCAATTTTGAGAGTAAAACTTAAATACCTCCCAAGATGGAGTAAAAAGAGAGCTGAAATTGCTTCTTATTACAGTAGACTTCTTAAAGGAATAGGAGATGTTATTACTCCCGTTGCTACTCCGAATAGAAATCATATTTTTCATCAGTATACAATAAGAACTAAATTTAGAGATAAACTTCAAAAGTATCTAAGAGAAAAAGGGATTCCGACTATGATTTATTATCCTTTACCTCTACATTTGCAGCCTGCTTTTAAATACCTGGGTTATAAGAAGGGTAATTTCCCTGAAGCTGAAAAAGTTTCCAAGGAAGTCATTTCTTTACCCATTTACCCAGAGTTAAAGAAAAGTGAAGTTAAGAAAATTGTGAAGATAATAAAAGATTTTTATGAAAAATAAGTGTGATTTTACCTTAAGGCATTATAAAGAGATAATTAGGGAAGTAAAGAAAAATAATTTTGTTTTTAGTTCTTTTACAGAAAAACCCAACCTCTCCCATAAAAAAATTTATATGAGGCATGATATAGATGTATCTTTAGAAAATGCCTTGGAAATAGCCAAATTAGAGAAGAAGCAGGGTGTGGTTTCCACTTTTTTCGTTAGAATCCACTCACCTTTCTATAATCTCCTTAATGAAAGAAGTTTAGAAATAATAAAAAAAATCATCAGTCTGGGACATAAGATAGGTCTTCATTATGACGGGGGAATAAATTTTATTCCGGCCCCAAAAATAATTAAAAACATAAAAGAAGAATATAATTTATTAAATAAATTTTTCTCTATTGAGAAAGTAGTATCTTTTCATCAACCAGACAGACATAAAAGAATATATAAATTAAAATTGAATAATTTTATCAATACTTATTCCTCGGAATTCTTTAAAAAAGGAGAATATGTGTCTGATTCCAATCACCAATTAAAAAACGGATGCATTCGAGAATTTATAAGAAAAACTAAAGCAAAAAATATTCAAGTTCTAACTCATCCTTTTTGGTGGAATCAAAAAAGTTTAGATTTAAAAGATTTATGTAAAAAATTATTAAAAACAAAAGAAAAACAAATAAAGAAAGAATTAAAAAAAGAGATTAAGGCTTACCAAAAATATTTTAAAAAAAATGAAAACTATTACAGTTTTAATTACTGGAGCCGGCGCACCGGGTGCACCGGGAGTAATAAAAAGCCTTCGCCAAATTAAAGAAAGAAAAATAAAAATTGTAGGAGTAGATGTAAGAAAAGATGCTGTAGGTTCGGTTTTGGCCGATGAGTTTACTACTATTCCTTTAGCAACCAAGAGAAATTACATCGGTTCTTTATTGAAGGTAGCTAAAAAATTTAAAGCAGATGTTATTTTACCTCTTAATACAGCTGAATTGGTTACATTAGCTAAGAATAAAGAGTTATTTATTAAAAACGAAATAAAAATCTCAATTTCACCAGCCGAAAGTCTGAAAATTGCCAACAATAAATATTTATTAATGAAGACAATGAGAGGAATAGTTCCTTTACCCCAATTTTATTTAGTTAAATCATTCAACCAGTTTAAGAAAGCAGTTTTAAAATTAGGATATCCTAAAAAGATAGTATGTTTTAAACCTCCGGTGTCTAACGGCCAGCGAGGATTTAGAATACTTAACGCAAAAATAAACCGTTTAGATATGCTTTTAAACCAAAAACCAACCGGGGTAATAACTACTTTAGAAGAAGTCTCTCCAATTTTAAAAAAAGCCAAAATCTTCCCTGAGTTTTTAGTGATGGAGTATTTGCCAGGTGAAGAATTTAGTGTAGATGTTTTAGCTAAGGACGGTAAAAGTTTAATCATAATTCCCCGGTCCAGAGATTACATTAAAATGGGCATTAGTTTTGAAGGTACTTTGAAAAGAAATAAAAGAATAATTGATTATTCTAAAAAGATTGTAGAAAAATTAAACCTTAACGGAAATATTGGTTTTCAGTTTAAAAATAATAAAAGAGGAATACCCATTTTAATTGAATGTAATCCTCGCATACAAGGTACAATAGTTATTAATACTTTTGCCGGCGCCAATTTAGTTTATTTAGCTGTTAAATTGGCTCTGGGTGAGAAAATTAAAATTCCCAAAGTAAAATGGGGGACCAAGACGATTCGTTATTGGGAAGAAATTTTTAAGTACACTAAATAAGATGAAAACAATTGTTTTTGCCAGACATACCCCAACCTTCAGAATATATAAACTTGCCAAAGCTCTTAAAAAACACGGAGGATATAAAACGAAATTACTGGGAATAAGAGTGAATCAAGAGATGTTTGGCGATGTATTTGACGAAATATATTCTCTTGATACTTTTTTGAGTAAAACTTTGGAGAAAGGAAACAAGTTGGGCAGATTCTTTTCCAAAGCCGTCAGATTAGGAAAGAAAATACCAGCTGTTAATAAAGCTCAAAGTAAGATTTTAGAGGAAATCAGTAGATTAAGATTAAAAGAATTTACTAGTTTGGTAAAAAAAATGGAAAAAGAAGCTTATTTATTTCATGTAGTTACTGAACCAAATGAAATACCTGAACTTGTCATGAAAAATACCAAAAAACCGGTAGTTTACGACGTTTATGACTTTACCGGCCTTCGCTTCGGAGTCGGAGAGCTTAAAAAAGATGAAAAAGAAAGAGAAAGATTCTGTTTGGAAAAAGCAGATGGCATTTCGATGAAATTCCCAGAATGGATTTTAAACTATTATCGTGAGCTTGGTTATAAAATAAATTGTCCAGTTTTAACTTTTATAGATTATTGCCTTCCAGAATTCTTCGACTATCAAGAGAAAAATTTAAAAAATAAAGATATTCACTTAGTCTATACCGGCGTCATCTCACCAACATCGGCTAACCCTGCTTATAACGGCAATAATCAACATATCGAAACAATTAAAAGAATTATTGCTCAGAATATTTATTTCCATCTCTATATTCCACCATGGTATAGAGAGAACAAAGAAGATTATGCTGACTATTTTCAGTTAAGCAAGAGTAATAAATATTTCCAGATTCATAAAAGTAGACATCAGCCGGATTTACAGAAAGAAATATCAAGATATCATTTTGGTTGCATCCTCAATGATTTTTCTAAAACCAAACATACAAAATTATTTGAAGAAACATCATTTGGAAATAAATTTTCAACTTATTTGGAGGCCGGATTGCCAGTAATTGTTAACGAGAATTTAAAATTAAATGCTGAGTATGTAGAGAACTATGAGGTGGGATTTAAAATAAATCTCAATAACTTATCAGAACTATCTCGGAAAATAAAAGAAGCGGATTACCAAAATCTCAAAAACAACGTAAAAAAAGTCAGAGAAAAATCTTTAAACGCCTATAACAATATTAATAAATTAACAGATTTTTATCAGAAAGTTATAACCAATAAAATATGAAAAATAGAAAAGTTTTAATTCTAGGTGGAGGTGTGGCAGGTTGCAGCGCAGCTTACTTTTTAATGAAAAGGGGTTACAAGGTTACCATAATTGAGAAATCAGATTATGTCGGAGGAATGTCGAGGACCCACTATTATGCTGGACATCCTTATGAATTTGGACCCCATATTTGGTTTTGGCCCCATGAGGATATTAATAATGTGATTCGGGAATTAACAAATGACCAGCTTTATTACATTGAGCGTCCCCTTCTTTCTTTTATTGAAAAAGATAGAGCTTTTTACAGATATCCTATTCATTTTGCTGATATCAAAAAAATGCCTGACCGTTCAACAATATTAAAACAATTAAGAAAGAGCAGAGATAAAAACTATAAATTAATAGAAAGAAAATTACCTAAATTAGGTAAATGTTCTTTCGAAGAATATTTTATGTCAGCTATAGGAAAGAATCTATATGACAAATTTATGAAAAATTATACTTGGAAAATGTGGAATATTCCCGGCGATAAACTTAAAACTTCTATAGTGTGGGCAGATAGGATAAAACATAATTACGAAGGACTCAATGGGTACGACCCCATAAAATTTGAAGAACATCCTTTAGGGAAAGGTATTAAGTTCCAGATTTATCCAAAGAAAGGTTGGAATGTGGTTTGGGAAAGAATGGCTAAGGGAGCGAAGTTAAGACTAAAAGAAGCGGTCATTAAAATTGAAAAATCTAAAGGAGATTATTTTATCAGAACCAACCGGGCAAAATATTATTTTAAAGATTATTGTGCGGTAATTTCCACTCTCTCTATCGATAATCTCTGGGGTGAAGATTCTCTTCCTTATACCGGCAGAATTATTCTCCCCATCATATTTAAAGATTTGGCTTGGGCTTTTAGAGGAAAGATAGAATCTGTTTACTATCCCGGAATTGAATTTCAAACTAGGGTTACTGAAATGAAAAGAATTACCAGGCATAAGAGCAAAGATACTCTAATTATTGTTGAAGTGCCAATTGACGGCTGTATTAAAAATACTTTTCCTGAAAATGTAATGATCGACAAACATTACCGCCGTCAGGCTTATCCCCAACAGAGTAAGGAAGCCATCAAAAAATATAATTATTATCTAAACAAATCAAAAAAAATTAAAAACCTCTTTTTACTTGGAAGGCTTTCAGAGTTCAAATATTGGGGGATGCCTGAAACAGTAAATTCTGCTTACCAATTAATCAAAAATAATTTCTAATATGTCAAAAAAGAAAATTAAAATAGCTTCTTGTACTGGAGGATTTCGCAATTTAAGCTTAGAAGAGACTCTTTTTAATCTAGGAAAAATAGGATTTAAATATTTTGAGGGAACGACTGATGGTAGA
>CAZVTU010000025.1:3404-8738 GCA_964630295.1 uncultured Candidatus Saccharibacteria bacterium | reverse complement strand
TCCCAAACCTAATGGTCCTGTTCCGTCTCCAAATGGCATAGTTTTTTTATTTTAGTTTATTATCTAAATCGACCTTTACCTATTTTGAGTATATACCCATAATTATATATTGTCAAGAGAAAAATCAACTGCGCTTAAAAATAAGAGAAATCAAGAAAAAGAAAGTGCTTGCCAAAATAATCATGGGGCCTGGTGGAAATTGAAAAAATTTAAAGAGAAAAATTCCTAAAATAGCGGATAATATTCCTAAAGACAAAGCTAAAATACCATATTCTCCAATACTTTTACTTAAATTCCTAGCTGTAGCAGCGGGAATTGCTACTAAAGCTGCAGTTAAAAGCCCACCAACTAATTTTACTCCTAAAGCAACCACAATAGCAATACAGCCTAAATAAATGAAATTATATTTTTTAACATTAATACCTTCTACTCTCGCTAAATCTTCAGAAATATTAATCAAAGTCATTTTGGGGAAAATTTTTATAATGATTAAAAATATTAAAAGAGCTAAAACCGCTGAAACTATTGTTCCTCTAAAATCAACTTTTGAAATGTCGCCAATTAAGGCGGTTTCTGCTTGTTCAATCGGTAAAAATAAAAAAGAAATTGCCACCCCCGAAGCAAAAACTATAGCAGTTAAGGCCTCCATTGGTAATTTTGTTCTTATTTCAAATAACCAAATTAAAATTATTCCTAAAATAATAAAAGGAAAAGCTCCTAAAGAAACATCAAAACCATATAGTAAAGCCAAAGCAATCCCAGGTAAAGCTAAATGTCCTAAGGGACCTGCTACCAATGCCATTCTTTTTTGAAGCATTAAAGTCCCCAAAAATCCTGACACTCCCCCAATAAAAATTCCGGTAATTAAACTAAGTATAAATTGATTTAACATTTTTGTGTTGGTAAAATTTCATTTTTCCACCAAAGAGTTGGGATAAATTCTGAGGAGTTAAAATTTCTTTTGGCGGACCGTAGCATAAGGTTTTTTTATTCAAACAAAGAACATTGGTTGCTCTTTGATAAACAACGCTTAAATCATGGGTAACTAAAAGAACGGTTAAATTCCTTTCTTTTTTTAATTTCTCTAAAAGATTATAAATGGTCTCCTCTCCTCCGATATCTATGCCTGACATCGGTTCATCAAAAAGCAAAACCTGAGGATTTGAAACTAATCCCCAAGCAATTAATATTCTTTGGAATTGACCGGAAGAAAAATCACCAATTCCTCTCTTTAGAACATTGACTACCCTTATTCCTACTGAATCTAAAAGTTCCAAAGTTTCTTTTTTCGATGATTTTTTCAACTTAAAAAACTCCTCAACACTTAAAGGAATATCTTTAATCAAAGGCAATCTCTGAGGAACATAACCAATTTTTATTCCCGGCTTCCATTGAATTTTTCCCTGATGAGGAATTAAACCCAATAAAGTTCTTAATAAAACAGTTTTACCCGCTCCATTGGGCCCTAAAATTACTAAGGTTTCCCCCTCTTTTACTTCAAAAGTTAAGTTCTCAATTATCTTTTCTCCATCTAATTCTACTTTTAAATTATCTACTTTAAGAATTATATTTTTATTCATTGAGAATAATTATTATTGGGCGAACATTAAAAATTCGGGTTTAAAAATTAATAAAACACCCAAAAGTAAAATTAATAATCCGCCAATTAAAGTTGTCCAGTAATTATATTTTTCGCTAAAACCGAATTTACTTAAAGTGATGATGGCCAGGGAAAAAATAATTATGTCATCTAACATAAAAATAAAAGTATAAAGTAAGAGATAGAAATAATAAGTTAAGGTGCTAATATTTTGTAAGGCTAAAATCCGAGTGTAAATAGCCGGCAGGCCAGCTGAGCAAAAAAATTCAATTAAATTTACTGCCAAAGCTAAAAAAATCACCCCCAAAAACAAACTAATCGTCAAAGGAGATAAGACAATTCTTTCAGTATGGTTTTTAAATTTATCTTTAATTCTTTCTTGGAAACCAGCCTTGCCATCGGTAACCTTACAAACCCCGGGCCGAAACTTAATAAAATTTTTAATCTGCCAAACTCCTAATCCGATAGCAAAGATTCCAATTAAAACCCTAGTTAAATTAACATAAGAAATGGCTAAAAATAAATTTAGCCAAGCAGCCAAAATTAAATAATAAACAATAGCCGAGACAGCCAGAAAAGTCCCACCAATTAACCACATTCTTTTTCGGGAATGAGCGTTGATTAAAAGAGCAATTAAAAATAAGAGAACCCACATGGCACAGGGATTAAAACCATCAAGGGCCCCAAAAATTACGGTTAAGACTGGTAAAGACATTTTGGAAATATCAACCTCACCAAAAAAGGGAATTTTAATTCGCTGGGAAGTTACTCCTTCTTCTCCTAAACATTCTTTTAAACAATTTTCAATTTCTTTTCCAATTTGATCATTAAAACCAATAAAATATTTAGTAGGAGTAAAAGTTACCGGCACCCAGCCTTGTTTTCCCGTTGGTACTCGGTATTTTTCATAGAATTCTTTTAAAATCTTCTGATTTTCTTGATTATGAATTACCTCGAATTTTTTAATCTCAATTTCAGGATATTTTTTATCTAAATTGTCTAAAAAGACATCCTCTTTCTGGCAATGAGGACAGTTTTGGCTATAAAAAAAATTAACTTCAATTTTGCCTTGAGCGAAAAATGGGAAAAATAAAGAAATTAAAACAAAAATAAAACTAAACAATATTTTTTTCTTCATAAAAAATTAATATTATTTATTTTATAATAGTTTCGGTAAAAATCCAAAAAATAACCCGCCTTAGTATTAACCTCGGCGGGTTTTCAACAAAAGAGCAGCGTACCTCCTAATAGCGGGGTGAAATCGAGAATCAATAAAAATAGATTCGGGTCCTAACCATTGGATTTTCTCATATTCCTCGTTCGGACTTATCATTTCTTTTTCTTCATCACTTATATATAAAGTCATTGTAATCGAGATTGCATGAGCCCCATTCTCTTGTGGGGGTTGAGCTCGTCGAGCAAACACTAATGACAATGTATCAAAATATTTGAATCGAGCAGGATCAACAGCAAGATTGAGTTCCCGTTTGAGATTGCGGGCAGCCGCCTCTTCGAAACTTTCCCCGGGTCTCATTCTGCCCCCTACAATCCACCAATCTGGCCAGGGCTCTATAATCCTTTTACCCAAAAGCATCTCACCATTTCGATTGATCACCACACAATCTACGCAAGCAATAACCACATTATCAAGCACCGTTGCATATTCTTTCTCTGGCAAGAAAACGGCATGAGATCTAAAGTTACCAGTTACAAAGTGTCTCCTTTCTATCATTTCTAAATCATTACCTCCCTTTCTTTAATTAGTGGTTAAAGCCTACCACATTTTTAAAAAAAATCAAGCCTCTATAACTAAAAGCTTGATTGTCTTTTTTTATAATTAATTAAAGATTTTCTTTTAAAAACTAGCGTTTAAAATTTCTTCGTAGGTTCTGTCGACAAACTCATTTAATTTACTTTCGATCAGATCGATTTCTCTTCCTCCTTCAGGATTAATCGCTCTAATAACCGCCTGACTTTTGTTTTTAAAATATAAAATCAGCTTGTCATCTACCGAATCAAATCTCTCGAGAAAGCACGTATCTGGTTCAAATTTTTCATATCCTTCAATAGGTCCTATCCAGGGAAGTTTATCATATTTTAAATTTTTACTTTCTTTAATCCTCATATTTTTAGATTTTAACATCGTCTTTATTGCTCAATTCTACTATAAAATACATTATTAGTCGATGATTTTTGTTCCTTCTTTAAAATTACAATACTACCTATCACCCCTATTAAAAATCCTATTGGACAAATAAAAATCGCAATTAAAAAGAAAATTATATGTAAGCCTTCTATTATGTAGTTCAAAATAAAAACTTCTCTAGTCATTGTGTTTAAAGCGTAGAAAGCATTATGGAGAATAATAAAAAAGAAAAATCCAATAGTCGAAGCTCCAGTTAATATTAAAAACTTTTTTAATTTATTTTTGACTTTCTCTCTCAAACTTAAAATTAGCAAAGTTGCCCCAAGTAGACAAAAAATCACTAGAGGAATAAGAAACAATTTAGAGCCTCGAAATAAATCTCTTATAAAAGGTAAAGTTGCCTCTAAGACAATAAAAATAAAGGTAGCTATTAAAAACCAGAGGATAGCTAATAATCTTTTTTTCTCCATTAGTCTATTCTACCAAAGAACTATTTTAAATTAAACAATTAAAAATTTAAATTTTTTTGAACAGCCGAGTAGTTTCTTAAAATATAGTCAGCGAAAATTGCTCCTACATTTTTTCCAGATAAGTCAGCATACATTTTTAAATAAGGATTTAAACTTACATCGATTAAGAAATACTTTCGTTTTCCTTTAATTAAATCGGCTTCAAAAAGATTAGCCCCCAAATGTTTAGCAAATTTCAATAGGGCAGATTTTACCTCTTCTTTTAACCTTAAATATTCTTTTTTCCCTTCGTGGCTCCTCTCTTCCTCAGCGGGAATGTATTCTCTTATTCCGATTACTTCTTCTCCAACTACTAAAGTTTTGATTATTTCGCCTTCAATAAATTTTTGAACACAAAATGGCTTGGCGATATCAGAAAAAATACTTAAAAGATCAGAACTAGTTGATGGCTTATCAATTATGGCTACTCCTTTCCCACCATGTTTGCCAAATTTTAAAGCAATTTTTTTGAATTTAATTGCTGCTCTTTTGGCTGCCTCGTCTGAAGAAGAAATATAGGTAACGGGCTGAAGAAGAGATTTTGATTCAAAAATTGTCTTAGCCAACAATCCCCTATCTCCGACACTTAAAATAGCTTTTGACAAAGGTAAAACCACCGCTTTCTCCTCCAGGGTATTAGCCAACAAATAACTAAAGGAGTCTTCGGCTCCTGTTCTAAGTAAATAGACATCCCAATTTAGTTCCGTCTTATAATAAACGCTTATTTTCTTATTCGATATTCTAACATTAAGTTTAGAAATATCGGTCAAGAAAACTTTAGAAAAATCTTTCTTTCGAAATTCCTCATACAGATATCTTGAGTTTTCGTCTTGGTGTCCAATGATACAAATATTCATACTGAAATTATAACAAAAAAGTAAATTTTTGACGAGTTAAGGATCTGTGATTAAATCTTTCTTTACCCTTGACTTGATTGAAGCAATTAGGTATAATAACCATAGATTCGTAAGTCGTAGTGTCTTAAATTAAGTCTTTAATTATCGCAGAAATTAGCGAAGGCCCAAATAAGAACCGTGAGATGCTTCACATCTCAGAACCTTGGTTCCTTTGGAACTAAG
>CAZVTU010000025.1:0-3304 GCA_964630295.1 uncultured Candidatus Saccharibacteria bacterium | reverse complement strand
TAAGAACCGTGAGATGCTTCACATCTCAGAACCTTGGTTCCTTTGGAACTAAGTAGAGCGACTTAGAATCATCAAGGTCGCTTTTTATTTCAAGTTAATAAAAATCATTATGGCCTTCAAAAAATTTGACAAATCTCGTGGAGGTTTTACTCCTCGGGAAATGGTTCAAGGAAATTGGAAATGCTCTGAATGTGGGAAAGAAATTACTGAACTTCCCTTTCAGCCAGCTCCGGATAGACCAATTTACTGTAGAGATTGTTGGGCGAGACGAAGAAACCAAAGATTTGGAAGATAAATCGGAATAAAACAAAACCCGCCGCGTTCAACGCGGCGGGTTTTGTTTTAAATCAATTAACTATCTCCCAACCCTTTCTTTTCTTGATAAACAAAACTATACTCCCTACCATCCCGGTCAAAAATCCCAGAGAGCAGATAAAAACTGCCGTAATAAAGAAAACAACGCCAAGGCCTTCTATTAAATAATTTAATATCATAATGTCACCGGTTACCGTAGATATAGCATAAAAAGCGTTGTGCAAGAAAACAAAAACAAAAAAACCGGCAGCCGAAGCTCCGGTTAATAATAAAAATTTTTTAGACGCCCCTTCTATCCTTTCTTTCAGGGTCAAAACTATCAATGCCACCCCAAACGAAAAGAAAACAGCAATTGGCACTAAAAATAATAAAGAGCCCCTAAGTAAATCTTGAAAAACCGGAATAAAAAGTTCACTCAATACTACCAAAAAAATTCCCACCAATATCCAGAACGTTAATATTAAAGCTTTACTCATCTTGTTTTACTTTACTAAAGAAATCCCCTTTCTGCAAGCTAAACCTGAGATTTACTGAACAACCAGGAGCCCAACACTACCATTGAGAGAGCGAACAACGAAAGAATAATTAAATTTAAAGGCAAAGAGATTTGAGAAAAATTAATCAAAGCTCCTCTTAATCCATCTACTCCATAAGTTAAGGGGTCAGCCAAGGCAATGGTTCTCAGCCAAAAGGGAAAATTAGAAACCGGAAAGAAAATGCCGGACAAAAGAAAAATGGGAAAAACGATAAGTTGCATAATTAAAGAAAATCCCTGGGTATCCTCCATAACCGAAGCTATGGATATGCCAAAGCCGATAAATCCGATGCCGATTAAAATCATAAAGATAAGAGCTAAAAATACGCCGAAAAGATTTACGATGTGAAAACCCAAAAAAAGAGAAATAATTAAAAGCAAAAATCCTTGAAAAAGAGCAGTTGTTACTCCTCCGGCAATTCTACCCAAGACAATTGCCGGCCTTTTGGCCGGAGAAACCATTATTTCCTTAAGAAAGCCGAACTCTTTGTCCCATAAAACAGAAATGCCCGCAAACATAGAATTAAAAAGCATGGTCATGCCAATAATTCCCGGAACCAAAAAATCAAGATAGTTAATATTTTGAGGCATGCCCGGGAAATTAAGACTGGGCCTTAAGCCAAAACCCATAGCCAGAAGAAAGAAAAAAGGCATAGCTAGGGTTCCGACCAGCCGGCTCTTTGCCCTGAAAAACCTTTTCATTTCTCTTAGCCACATTACGTAAATTGTTTCTAAATTTTTTGACAGCATATTATCTTTTAAATCTTCTTTGCATCACCATTTTGTTTTTCTCTGACTGGCTGGCTTCTCTCTCCCTGATAGTTTTGCCGGTAAAATGCAAAAACACATCCTCTAAGGTTGGCTTTCTGAGATTTACTGATTTTATCTCAAACCCTTTCTCTTTTTGGTCTATTTTCATTAATAAGGGAATTTTCTTTTCTCCCTGTTCAACGTTTAAATCAATAAATCCGTTATGCCGGCTAACTTTTTTAACCCAGGGAAACTCTTGAAAAACACTGAAAGCTTCTTTAACCGGTTCGGCTTCAATGGAAAGCACGTCTCCGCCTAAAATGTTCTTTAAATTGAAGGGAGTGTCATTGACAATAATCTTCCCAAAATCAATAATAGCCGTTCTCTGGCAAAGGAAATCAGCTTCTTCCATATAATGAGTAGTCAAAATAATGGTTGTTCCCTCTTTTTGGTTTAATTTTAAAATATAATCCCAGATATGACGCCGCGTTTGGGTATCCAGCCCTAAAGTAGGTTCATCTAGAAATAAAACTTTAGGATAATGCATCAAGCCTCTGGCAATTTCCAATCTTCTCTGCATTCCCCCGGAATAATTTTTAACCAAAACTTTTGCCTTATCCTGAAGTTCAACCAAATTTAATACTTCTTTAATTCTTTCTTCTCTCTTTGTTTTATTCAATCCGTACAACCTGGCATGAAAATCTAAATTTTCATACCCGGTTAAGCGATTGTCTAGGGCCGGCTCTTGAAAAACAATCCCAATAGAATTTCTCACCTCGTCTCTCTGTGTCAAAATATCGTATCCCCAAACATTAGCCTTTCCTTTCGTCGGCTTCAGCAAGGTGGTTAATATTTTTACCGTTGTCGTTTTCCCGGCTCCGTTAGGCCCCAATAACCCGAAAATTTCTCCTTCTTTAACTTTGAAGGAGATGCTGTTTACTGCTTTTAATCCATTAAAATTTTTAGTTAGATTTTTTACTTCAATTGCTAACATTCTCTCTCATTTCTACAACTCTTCTTTTTGAAACTTTTCTTCTTGGGTTCCATCTAATTTTCTAATAATTTTTGTTAATTCGGCAAAATGTTCTTTTTCGTCATCTCTGATATGACCTAAAATTTTTTTAACTTCCTCATCATCGGTCTCATCGATGTGTTCTTGATATTGGTTTATAGCACCTAATTCCCCTATCAAATCTTCTCTTAAACTTTTTAAAGTTTTATTATCCATATTTTTAAAATATTTTTATTATTTTTGTAATTTATATCTGACCTTGACGCTCTTTATTATACCAAAAAACCGCCTTCTTGGCGATTCTGTTGATGATGAGCCTTAACAAATTATTTTTTGGACAGAACCCGTTTAATGTGGAAATAAAACTTCGGCAAAACACCAGAGTAGCATAAGGAATCCCATTGCGCTAGATAAAAATACAAGAATAGAAGAATCTTTCTTTTTTATGATGTCCATTATACCGGTGAAAAAAGCTGCGATTCCGCAAACAAACCCAGCCAACATCGGCAAGGCTATCCCTGGTCTTGCAACAATATCATTCAGTATTGTTTTTCCGGCCGGAACAGATTCATAAAAACTTACAAATGACATACCGATATAAAGAAATATCGGCATCGCAATAATTAATGCAACCGAACATTTACCCAAAAAAGTTTCTGGTATAAAGCTTAATCTCATATTATTTTATTCTA
>CAZVTU010000024.1:0-9132 GCA_964630295.1 uncultured Candidatus Saccharibacteria bacterium | reverse complement strand
AGATTTTTTACCTAATAAAAGAACCGGGGATAAAGTTTTTTTGAGCAGATTCTCGGAAAGAATAAGAAATGTTCATTGGTCAAATGCTGACTACTTGGTTTTTACCACCGGCAACAAAATTAAAATTACTGAGATAGACGAACGGGATAAAATTAATATTATCGATGTTGAAAAATTTAAAAACCCAGATATTTTCTGGGACAAAATTAGAAAGAGATTATATGTTTTAAGTGAAGGGAATTTATATTTTTCTAGAGTTCTCCTCCCCTAATCGAATCTTATTTTTAAAATCCTCCCAATCAATATCACCCGAACCAGCTTTCGAACAAATTTCTTTAAATTGGCAATACTGACATTGCCAATTTTCTGGATAATCTGGTAATCTTTCAGGAACAACATTTTTGTCGATTTTTTTCTTAAGTTCAGTTAGTTCGGAGAGAAGTTTTTTTACTCTAACTGGATTATATTCTACAAGAAATTCTTTTAACTCTAAAGTGTCTTTATTTATATAAAGAAGAATTCCCTTGGGAATTTTGAAAAAATGTAAATAAAGTTGAATCTGATTAACATTATCCTCTTTTGGTTCAGTTAAATTCTTAAAAATCATACTATTCATGCTCTTAAAATCTACCACATAAAGATTATTATCAAGGGTAATGATAGCGTCAGCCCTTCCTGAAATTAATTCTTGGGGAGGAATTTTAATTTCTGAAGCCCTAACTATTCCTAAGCTAAATAAATTACTCAAAATCTGCATTTGAATGTAATCTCCATGATCAAACATTCTTAAAACCTGAGGCGTCATTTTCTCTCGTGGGATGTTTTTAAATTTAAAAAAGATTGCCCGCGGACATTTACCCGCATCAGTAATATAAAAATGGTGCTGTTCTCGATCTTTTTCTCTATCCAAATAAAATTGATCAAGTAATTCTTTTAACATATTTTTGCGTTTTTACCATTGGAAGGCACGTCAGGTGGGTTTTATGTGTTATCCCATTCTTTTGGAGAAATCCTTGCCTGTCTGAGAATTTCGCTTAAAAGATGTTTGGATATTTCCCCTCGATGAGGATTGGGAATACGAATCTTAAGTTTACCTTTTACCATAAATAAATGACGGCCACCAGAATAAGGACCGTCAAATCCTAACCTCCGAAACCTCTGAACTAATTTCCGCCAAGAAATACTTTTAGGCATGTTTTACCAGCTGACGTCTATCGAATCGAATTTTGAAACCAGAAATTCTTTCACCGAACCGTACTTTTAGTAACAACCAATCTTCTAGTACTTCTTGAAGTTCTTTTCGACAGTCTTCTAAATTTTTAGCATTAGCCCAAACACCCCTTAGACCAGGAATTTCGCCAAAATAACTTCCATCTTTAAGAAGCTTATATCGAGCCATTTTCATTTTTTTGGCAATAAATTCACTTAGCATATTTATTATACTTTTTTACTATACTTTACTTAATAATAACACATTTCAAATACTGCGACAATAATCTAACTACTCTATCTCTTTTGCCACTGAGGAGCGCGGCGAGCACGTTTTAAGCCAAATTTTTTCCTTTCTCGCATTCTGGGATCACGAGTCAAAAAACCTGCTTTTTTTAATTTTTTTCTAAAGTCTGGGTTTAGAAGCACTAAAGCTCGAGAAAGGCCATGCCTCACTGCCTCAGCCTGAGAATTTATTCCACCCCCTTTCACTTTAACTGAAATTCCATACTGATCAAGGCAATCAGTTTTCTTTAATGGAGAAAGAACTGTTTCTTTTAATTCAAAAGTGGGAAAATATTCATCTAGTGGTTTTTCGTTGACTAAAAAAATTTTTTCTCCTTTGGGAAAAATTCTGACTCGAGCAACTGATGTTTTTCTTCTTCCTAGCTCTTCAAAATACTTTAAAATTTTTTTTACTGCTTTCTTAACTTCTTTAGGCTTCTTTTCTTCCTTAGATTTCTCAACTTTCTTTACTTTTTTATCTTTTTTAGTTTTTTTTGTTGTTGTTTTTTTTCGAGGCATAATTTCATTTAACAAATTTCAATCTTTTTATCATTTTAGCTCTTAATTTATTTTTCGGTAACATTCCCCAAACTGCTTTTCTTAAAACTTCAGCTGGTTTTTCTTTAAAAAGTTTCTTTAAAGGAATCTCTCTTAAACCACCCAAATATCCAGAATGACGATAATATTTTTTTTGATCTATTTTTTTTCCAGTAAATTTTAGTTTCTCAATATTTTTAATTACAACAAAATCTCCTATATCTTTATAAGGAGCAAAACCCGGCTTATTTTTCCCTCGTAAAAGAATAGCAATCTCTGAAGCTAATCTGCCAAGTACTTTATTTGTTGCATCAATTGTATGGGTCTCTCTTTTCATTTAATTTTTACTCTATTTAATTAACTCAATTATAACCATTCTCGCCCCATTTGATTTTCGGGGGCCTAATTTAATTATTCTGGTATATCCACCTTTTCTTTCTTTATATCGTGGACCAATTTCTTCAATTAGTTTCTTGACAATTTCTTTAGGAAAAAATCTCATTAGAACTCGCCGAGAATGAAGAGAACCAATTTTAGCTTGGCTAATTTTTTTCTCAACAAAACTGACCAATTCTTTTGCTTTAGCTTCGGTCGTTTTAATTTTCTCTTTAGAAATCAGGGAAACTGCTAACGTTTTTAATAATCCCTTTCTTTGATCTCTTTTTCTACTTAGTTTTCTTTTTCTTTTTAGCTTGCGCATGTTTTACTTTTTTCACTTCTTTTTTCTTTCTTTTTTTAGTCGAGATAGTTTTTTCTATTTTGGGAGCAGCTGGGACAACTTTCGATTTAAAAGTATCGGAAAATAGAGAAAAGTGATTTACTAAAATTTCTGAGGCTTGCCGAAAAGCTTCTTCTGGGGTTATTACTCCGTCGGTTTCAATTTCTAAAAATAATCGGTCATAGTCAGTTCTTTCTCCAACTCTCATATTTTCCACTCGATAACTCACTCGTTTAATCGGAGTAAAAATAGCATCGAGAGGAATAGCACCTATTTCTAACTTTTCTTTTTTCGTAGCAAAAGGATGATGTCTGTCTTCCCTTGAAGAATAACCGACCCCCTTTTCAATAAGTAATTCCATTTCTAATTCGGCTGATTTCGAAGTTAAAGTAGCAATGTGACAATTTTTATTTACTAATTCTACTTGACTAGGAAGAGTAAAATCTCCTCCCTTAACTTCTTTTTCTCCCTTTACCTTAAGAGTTGCTTTTTGGGGTTCATCACTAAAAACTCTAAATCTTAATTGTTTTAAGTTAAGCATAATCATAATCACGTCTTCAAGAACACCAGGAATTGTTGAAAATTCATGAGAGATACCCTTAATTTTAACTTGGGTAGCTGCCGCTCCCTCTAAGGAAGAAAGTAGAACCCTTCTTAAACTGTTACCAATGGTCACTCCGTAACCCGGGTACAATGCTTCTATTTCAAAGATAGCTTTATTCCCCTCTTTTTTCACAATTTTAGGTTGATGTGGTAAGGTGAACATATTTTATTTAATATTTCAATATTATTTTGAATAAAATTCGAAAACTGAAGAAATTTCTGCTGGCGGGGCAGCTTCTTCTAAATTTGGGAGATTAACGACCTTTCCCTCCAATTTTTCTGCATTAAGTTCTAGCCAAGATGGAGGTTTATGTTTTTTTAAAATCGTTGGAAGATTACGAAAAACACTTTTTTTTGAAGCGCTTGGTTTTACTCGAATTACGTCTCCTTTTTTAACAGAATAACTAGGAATATTAATTGTTCTTTCATTCACTAAAATATGACGATGGGAAATCAATTGATGAGCAGCTGCCCTAGATGGAGCAAAACCTAATCTAAACACCACGTTGTCTAATCGACTTTCCAAAAGCCTAATTAGAAAGGCCGAAGCATCTTCCACTTTTCCACGAGTTTCCAGAGCCATTTTGACATATTTTCGAAATTGTCTTTCCTTTAGATTATACCAATTTTTTAGTTTTTGTTTCTCTCTTAACTCTTTACCGTATTCAGAAAGCCCTCCAGTTCTTCTCTTCCCTTTTTGACCAGGCGGATATGGTTTTCTTACCATTGGGCATTTCGGAGATAAACATTTTTCTCCCTTTAAAAAGAGTTTTACTCCTAATCTGCGACAAATTTTACATTTAGCATTTTCCATAAAATATCTTTGGTCCCCGATTTTGCAAACAAGCAAACAAAATGGGGATATTGATTATACTCGACGCACTTTCGGTGGTCGACAACCATTGTGCGGGATAGGGGTAATGTCTTTTATTGAGGTAATTTCTAAACCTCGGGCTGCGATTGATCTAATCGCGGATTCTCGACCAGAACCAATACCTTTAACGAATATCGCTACCTTCTCAATGCCTAATTTCTGAGCAACCTGACAGATAGCCTCAGCCACTTTAGAAGCAGCAAAAGGAGTGGCCTTTTTAGTACCTTTAAAACCAATATTCCCAGCACTTGTCCAACCCAAGACGTTTCCTGTTAAATCAGTTAAAGTGATAATGGTATTGTTATAAGTAGAAGAAATATAAATTTTCCCCTCTTTTACTTTTTTGGGGGCTAATTTGATTTCCCTTTTTACTCTAGCCTCAATTTTTTCTCTTTCCTTTAACAATTCCTCTTTAGTTTGAGTGGCGATACGTTTTTTCCCCATAGTTTTTAGGTAGGTTCTGGTGGTGGTTTTCGACCTGACCCTACTGTTTTTCTAACATTTCCTCTAATTGTCCGGGTATTTGTTCTGGTTCGCTGTCCCCTTACCGGTAGTCCTTTTAAATGACGAATTCCCCGCCAGCTTCCTATATCTTTTAATCTTTTAATGTTCATCATTACCATTCTTTTAAGTTCCCCTTCGACTTTATAATTTTTTTCAATAATTTCTTTAAGTTGAGAAATTTCTTTAGCGTTTAACTCGGAAGCTTTTCGATTGGGTTCAATTCCAGCTTCCTGTAAAATTTTCCTACTCAAAGATCGACCTATTCCATAAATATAGGTCAAAGCGATTTCTATTTTTTTGTTCTCAGGTACATTGATACCCGCTATCCGTGGCATATTTGCTTCGCAAAACTTTAAACTATGAACTATAAACTTAAATTAAATGTTTAAAGTTTAAGGTTTACAGTTAGCCTTGGCGTTGTTTATGTTTTGGGTTTTTACAAATAACATAAACTCGCCCTTTACGTCGGACGATTTTACAATTTTTACAAATTTTTTTAACTGAGGGTCTTACCTTCATTTCATTTTCCTCGATAAACAATTCTGCCCTTCTGGGGATCGTAAGGACTAATTTCAACCGTTACTCTATCTCCCGGAAGAATTTTTATTTTATACATTCTTAACTTTCCAGCTAAATGACAAAGAATAGTTTCCCCGCTATCCAATCTCACCCGAAAATGAGTACTTGGTAAAGCTTCAATTACTTGACCGGTTTTTTTCACAAAATTTTTTCCCATTCAACTAACTTCTTAGGATAACAAAAATAATTAGTTTAGTCAATGTTTAGTTTAAACCCAATTTTATCAGGATTCTCGGGTATTTTTTTAACCCAGAATGGCCAAAGTCTTATTTTCGCTCTAATAATTTCTGGTTGATTTTCTAAATAAACCTTTGTTTCTAACATCGTTTTTCCACGAAGGACATTTTTCAACTTAGGAATATTTATATCGGGATAGATTTTACTCGAAATCTCAAGAGAAAGAGTAATTTCTCCTTTCTCTAAATTAATGATTTCTGGTTTAATATTTATTTTTAGGCTTTCTTCATAAATTTTTTGATCGGCGTTTTCTGAAATTTGAGACAAGATATATTTTTTAGCGAAATCTCTTAAATCATTATTTTTAAAAATAATTGTTTGTGATTTAGCTTTAACTTGGAAGTTAAAATCTTCTACCTCATCTCCGGGTTTAACTAAGGTGAAAGTTTCAACCACTTTAGTAATAATCGCTTCTTCTAAGAAATCAAATTCTTTCGATATTTCTTCTGATTGTAATTCGTTTCTTAAAGCAACTTCTGCCTCTTGTTGGGCTTTCTTTGTTAGAACACTTTCTGCTTCTTTTAAATCATCTTCGGTCACTTTACTTACTTCTTCGCGCAAACCTCCTGTCATTGATTCAAAAGACTTAGCATAAAATTTAGTATATCTATCGGTTCCAGCTAACCCAGGAACAGAAAAAGTAGTTGGGCCAATATTATACTCTGGACCAGCTTCGTCGGCCACTACCTCAATATCAATTTTACCTGGGATAAACTCTCCCCCTTCATAATGTCCGCCGGGAATCGTAATTTTAGTCGGAGTGCGAAAAGTTTTTCCGTCGGTCGAAACAAAACGAGTAGTGGCTATAAAAACCTGAGGTCGGGTGGAATAAGCGTTGTAAACCCTAATAATACCTTGGGCTTTTTCTTCTTTTAATGATTTTCCAGAAGTAGGAAAGTTTTCAGTAACAGTTTTTTCTTTCTCAAAAATTTCTCCTGGAATAATTTTCTCTTCAAAATTTGGTTCTTCTACGTTTTTATCAACTTTTATTTTTGTTCTTAAAATTAAGGAATCAGTCTTGGGCCAAACTTCTATATTAGCTTTTGATAAAGTGAAAAAACAAAAAATTCCAACTAAGATTAAAGTAAAAATAATAAAAATTAAGCTCTTTTTAAAGAATAAAACAGAAGGTCGTGTTCTGATTTTTCTAAATTTGGGTTTAATTTCCTCTTCTAATACAGGTTCTTTAACTTCTTCCTTCTTAATTTCTTTTGGTGGTAAAATATCAGTTATTCTTCTGTCCATAGATACATTTCTAATTTTAACAAAAAAATAATTACTTTAAAACCGCCCGAATCCTTCTAATGCCAGCTCCCGAAGATTCTTCCTTGATAATTTTAAAATGACCTAATTCTGAAGTTCTTTTAACATGAGGGCCGGCACAAATTTCCTTTGAAAAATTATCAATAGAATAAACAGTTACTTTTTCAGGGTACTTCTCTTTAAAGAAAGCTAAAGCTCCTGACCTAAGAGCTTCTTCATATTTCATCTCTTCTTTTTCCACCTTTAAATCTTCTCTAATTTTTTGATTAACCAAATCTTCAACCTTCTTAATTTCTTTGGTAGTCATTTTTTGAGGATGAGAAAAATCGAAACGCAATCTTTGAGGTGTAATATCAGAACCCATTTGTTTAACGTGTTTTCCTAAAATGTTTCTTAAGGCAGCGTGTAATAAATGAGTAGCTGTATGAAGCTTTATCGCTTGATAGGTGGCTTCTTTTCCTACACCACCAAATTTTTTTTCTGCTCCAGCTCGTGACACTTCTCTATGTTTCTCAAAAGATTCTTCAAATCCTCTAATATCAACTTTAACCCCCTTTTCTTTAGCCAACTCGATGGTTAATTCTAAAGGGAAACCATACGTGTCAAAGAGATGAAAGGCATCTTCCCCTTTAATGTCGCCCTTGCGAATAACTCGCTCAAATTGTTTTAATCCCCTTTCAAGCGTCTTTGAAAATTTTTCTTCTTCATTTTGAATTACTGTTAAAATATCTGCCGTTTTCGATTTGATTTCCGGATAAACATTTTGATAAATTTTTATAACTTTTTTGGCTATTGGAATTAAAAAGTTTTTTGGTAAATTGAGAACCCTTCCGTATCTGATTGCTCTTCTTAAAACTCTTCTTAAAACATAACCTCTTTCAACATTTGATGGTAAAATTCCTTCATAAATTAAAAAAACTGTTCCCCTAATATGATCGATAATAATACGATATGGTTTTGGATTTAAAGAGTAAGCTTCAAGACTATTTTTTTCAATTTCCTGGATTAAAGGAGAAAATAAATCTGTTTCAAAAACCGATGGTTTTTTTTGAGAGATCATTGCTAATCTTTCCAGGCCCATTCCTGTATCAACACCTTTCTGTTTTAAGGTGGTTAATTTTTTATTCTTATCTTGGTAATATTCATTAAAAACCAAATTCCAAAGTTCAATGCCGTTGATAAGAATTTCAGTGGTCGGCCCACAGGGCCCTTCCTCGCCAGTTGGACCCCAAAAATTATCTTCTCTTCCGTGTTTTTTTATTTTAGCTTCGGAAATTCCCAAACTTTTCCAGATTCGAATCGATTCTTCATCGACTGGAACGTCTTTATCTCCTTGAAATACTGTAAAAATAGCATTATTAATGGATAGCTTTAAATCTTTAAAAAGAAATTCATAAGCCAGCTTTATTGCTTCCTCTTTGAAATAACCGCCAAAAGAAAAATTTCCCAACATCTCAATGAATGTTAGATGGCTTTCATCACCGACTTCCTCAATATCTGAAGTCCGGAAACATTTTTGACAAGAAGCAACATTAAAGCCATAGGGAGATTTTTCACCCAAATAATATGGCTTGAATTGCTGCATTCCGGCAGTAGTAAAGAGAACCGAAGGATCAGTAGGTATAAGAGAACTCGAGGGCACTATTTTGTGCCCTTTCTTTTCGAAAAACCTTAAGAACCTCTGTCTTAATTCTTCTGAGTTCATTGAAATTAGAGAGCAAAAATAAAAAATTTTTAAGAATACCTATCAGCTACTATCGAAGCAACGTAAGCTTCGGGTTTAATTTTGGGTTCAAAACCATTTCCTTTAATTAAACCGGTTACCTCTCTAATCATATCTTTGGTTCCTCCGTTCTCACCAATATCGGCATGGATATAACGGAACTGATATCGAAAATCTTTATCTCGAATCTTTTTTTCAAAATTTTCTCTTAGATATAAAGCCAACTGACAGGAAAGAAAAACTTCTTCAAGAATTCTTTGCTTCCAGTTATAAAATTTTCTTCCCTTGTAAGCAATTCTCTTTAAGAAAAATCTTCCACCTTCCCCGGTTCTCAGGATAACTACCGCTACAGGAAAATGGGGATCTTCACCTGAAGAAGAATCGCAACCAACAATAATATCATAAAACTTCTCTGGTTTTTCAGAGATGTAATTAAATAACTCTTTAATCACTCCCTCAATTTTTAAATTTCCTTTGGTGGGATTATAAAAATGTCCATTTAAAATCTTTTCCATATTTAATAATCTTATCAGATTTTAGAAATTAAATCAACCTCTTTTACAAGCGCAACAAATTCTGTCGGATTTAAAGAGGCGCCTC
>CAZVTU010000023.1:0-9444 GCA_964630295.1 uncultured Candidatus Saccharibacteria bacterium | reverse complement strand
TTACCATTATATTTTCCAACTAAAAGAGCGCATACTTCCTTTTCTGAGCCAATATTTTTGTATCTTGCTTGATATTGGAACTTAGTTAAAAGTTTTAACTTACAATTAACCCCTAACTCTTTTCTTAATCTTTTTTCGCCAGCTTTAATGTAATCTTCTTTTTGAAGAGGATGACTGGAACAAGTAGTTTCCCAAACCAATGGCCAGAGAAATTTATTCTTACTTCTTTTTTGAATTAGTAATTGACTTTTTGGATTAAAAACGAAGATTGTGAAAGCCCGATGTAAAATCCCCTTTCCCAAATGAGCTTTTAGCTTTTCCTCTAAGCCAATTTCTTCGTCTTTATTATTAACTATTACTAATTTTACCATAAAATTAATTTATTTAAATTACTTATTTCTTTCTATTACAAAATCAGCAATATCATTTAGAATTTTACTCCATTTATTTTTTGGTAAGAATCTTAAGTTTTCTTTCGCCCTTTTGATATAGTTTTCTCCCAATAAATAAGCTCTCTCTTTTGCTTTTGTTTCTTTAATTAGTTTTATCACTTCTTTAATATCTTTATCTTTTATTTTCTTTTTTCTTAAAATAACTAAAACTTTTTTTCTTTCCGATGGAGAAAGTTCTTTTAAAGCATAAAAAATAACTATATTCCCCAATTTTCTTTCCTTAATATCATTACCAATTCTTTTGCCAAATTCTTTCTTTTTTCCATAAACATCTAAAATATCGTCTTTTATTTGGAAGGCAATACCTAAATTAAATCCATAATTTTTTAAAGCATTTATTTCTGATTTTTTAGCTTCAGCCATTAATCCCCCCACCTGGCAGCAAGCCCTGATCAATGAGGCTGTCTTTTTACTTACCATTCTTAGATAATCTTGAATAGTTATTTTTTTATAGCGATTTTCCTTTACATATTTTTCATTGTCTCTTCCTGACTGTTCAAATAGAATATCAAGAATTTCTCCTTCAACAACAATTTTCATTGCTTCAGCAAACATTTCTGAGTTTTTAATTGGATCTCTTGATCGATTTGCTGCTTGAAAAACAGCTGCGGCATAATTCATTCCAATACATTGAGCGATTGATTTTCCGAATCTCTGCCAAGTACTAGGTTTTTCTCGTCTAAATTTACTATCATCAATTATATCATCATAAATTAAAGTGCAATTATGCAAAATCTCTAAACCGGCAGCCGGATATAAAACATCATTTATTTTTCCACCGCAAACTAAACAACTAGCTACCGCTAAAGTCGGTCTGAATCTTTTACCCCCAACTTCGATTTGATAATTAACTAATTTTTGAGTTTTCTTGTCAAGATAAATACCCAAAATCTCTTTGATTTTTGGATCAACAATCTTAGCTACTTTCTTAAAAAAAACTTCAAGATTTTTAAAATTAACTTTTTTCATCTTTCTATCTAAATATCTTAACAAATTTTATCAATTTTGTTAAATTTCCTTATAAAATTTATCCCCAAGGCAACTTTTATTTAAATTTTAAGCTAAAATCACCATTTCACTTTGTAAAACAATTTCCGAGAGAATCGATTTATAGAAAAGTTTAAGGAATGTGTTCCTGAGAAAATAAAAAGGTGACAATATTTTGTCACCCCCACCAAAAACAAAAATGTCAAACTTCACTACCTCATTCGTTTTACAAATTCGTTGATTATATTTTTGTACCCTTCTTTTTGAACGGTTTGCCAAGATTTTTTATAGTCGGGAAGGAAGCTTATAAATTTAATATCTCTTTTTAACCGTTGCTCATTAAAGAATTTGTAATAAATGTGAGAATGAATGGCGTGGAGAGGAATGTGAATTCTAGTGTTATGAGAAAATTTTTTGTATTTTTGGTGGAAATATTGCCAGGCCTTTTTTGATTTTTGGTAATTCCCGGGTTGGATAAAAAGATTATGAATTAATTCATGGGTTAAGACATCAATAAAATAATCCGGATATTTCTCATAAACCGGTATTGTTAATGGATCTGAAAATGGCTTACACCGGCCAACCACATAACAAGTGATAAATTTTGCTTTCCATTCCAAATGAGTAATTTTTGCTAACTCTTGCAAAACTTTCTTTTCCTCTTTGCGCCACAATTTTTCTACTTTTTTAATGTAATTCAAAATTTTCCTTTGCGTAGGATAATTTTTCTTTTTACCCGAAGATACCTCTTTCCAAGTTTGGTCATAAATCCAAGAATATTTAAAAATAATTTTAGGGTAATTCATATTTTCATTTTACCTCAACTTTATTTTTTTCTTCAATTTTTAACAAAATTTATCCCCAAACCAAAATTTAGCCAAATTTTAAGCTAAATTTCAATCAAAAATAAAAACTCCACCTTAATAGATGGAGTTTTTTAATCTTAATCAACAAGAAAAACTACATTGCTGGAGTTTCTGGTGGAGGTGGTGGAGGTGTAGGTTCTGAAGGCGGTGGTGTTGGTGTGGTTGGGCCTTCTGGTTTTTTTGGTAAAGTTGGTCCTTTCTTTTTTCCCATCAAGAAATACCAGACTAACCCAATCACCACAACCGCAATAATTATCCAAAGAAGAGTCATAGTGGTAATACCGAGTTTAGTCGCTCGCCCTTTCCAGAACTTCGTTCTGGCGCTCGGCCTTTGGCCTCGCTTCGGGCTCGCTCTTTAAAAACCCTCGGTTTTTAATATTTTCCTACACGGGGAAACCAAATGGTTTCCCCGACCCCCTTCCGATTTTGGGGGGTGTTGTTTATTCGACCTTGAAAAAGGTTCCTAATTAAATTTTCTTTCTTTTTTTCTTTTCTGTCAAGCATAGATAATCCACAAGCGTATAGATATCTCCCGCGCCCATTATAATTAATGCATAACCACTCCGAAGGTTTTTCTTTAAATAATTTATTATTTTATTTTTAGGAAGATAAACCACCCAAGGTTTATTGATTTTTTTTACTAATTTTTCTGAATCTATCTTCTTTTTTATTGTCTTTTCCTCTCTACCAGCAACATCGTAAATATCGGTGATGATTAATTTATTAACCGGAGCTTGTTTAAAAACTTTTAGAAAATCGTTAAATAAATAAAAAGTTCTCTGGTATTGGTGGGGTTGATAGACGCACCAGATTTTCTTTTTGGGATATTTCTCTCGAGCGGCTTTCAGTGTAACTCTTATTTCCGTTGGATGATGGCCGTAGTCACTGATTACTCGTATTTTGTATCTCGTATTTGGTATATAGCAGATTTTTTCTTCGAAACGGCGCCAACTTCCTTTATATTCTGATAGAGCTTTAAAAGATATTTTATCGGGAATTTCTAAAATCCTCGCTACTGTCAAAGTAGCCAAAGCATTAGAAACATTATGTTCTCCTGGAATTTTCAAAATCTTCTTTAATTTTTTTGCCTCAGGTTGTTTTAATGAATATTTTTTAATTTGGAATTTGTAATTTGGAATTTGTAATTTGGAATTTGTATTCTTATCATCTTTATTTACCACTAACCAACCATTTTTAGGGAGATGGGCAATATATCTTTTAAAAGTTCGAAGAATATTATTTAGATTTTTATAGTAATCAAGATGGTCTTTTTCGATAGTGGTTAAAACAATAATTCTAGGCCAGTAATTTAAAAAAGAGGCAAAATGTTCATCTGCCTCAATAACTAAATATTGACTCTTCCCTACTCGACAATTACTATTTCCAAATTCTTTTATTTTTGTCCCTACAATTACAGTTGGATCTAAACCAGCCTTAACTAATAATAATCCGACCATTGCTGTGGTGGTGCTTTTGCCATGAGTTCCAGAAACAGCAATAGTAAAATGAGTTTTTGTTAATTCTCCCAAAGCTTGAGGATAACTTAGAGATTTAATTTTTAATTGTTTAGCTTTTATTAGTTCTGGATGATTTTTTGGTACAGCCGGTGAATAGATTACAAGATTAGATTTTTTAATAAAATTTTGAATTTTGGCTTGTATTTTTGACTTTTGACTTTTGAGTTTTGAGTTTATAAATATCTTAACCCCCTTTTTTCTTAAGACACCAATAATTTCTGAAGAAACTAAATCCGAACCACTAACTTTGTGACCCTTTGCTAAATAATATTGAGCTAAAGCTGAAACACCAATTCCACCAATACCGATGAAATGTACCCTTAGCTTTTTAGAGGGCATGATTCTAAAATTGTATATTCCGCTCCTCCTCTTTTTAATTGACTTTCCATTACTTCGATAGAATTTACCTCAAAATTTAAATTAATTTCTTCTGTTACTTCCGGTCTTTCTTCAGGCTCGATTTGCCTAAATTCCCAACTTCTGATTCTTCCTAGAGTAATATGAGGTGAAAAAGCTCTTTCTTCCGGAGAAAAATGAACTTTATCTGAAGCAAATAAAGATTTTTCTAAATCATCTCGAAGTTGAGTGAATTCTTTAGATTTTTCTCCTTCCACCCAGACCATACGAGGTGGCATCTTTTTGGGCGGAGCATAGATAATTTTTTTCAAATTTACTGAAAATGAAGAATTTCTTGAGGCCACTTCTCTAGTAATTTTCAAAACTTCCAAAAGCTCTTCATCTGAGAGGTATCCTAAAAATATCAAAGTAATGTGAAGATTTTCTTTTTTCGTCCATCGAATTGGTAGTTCTGGCCATTTTTCTTGATATTCCACTAATTTTTTCTTTATATTTTCTGGTAAATTTATCGCAATAAAAATTCGATGTTTCATAATTGAAGAATAGCAAATTTTAAGCTAAAATTAAAGAGTAATGAAGGAGGTATATTTATACAAAAAACTTAAAAATAAAAAAATTCAATGTCAGAATTGTGCTCATTATTGTATTGTTTCCCCAACTAAGAGAGGTATTTGTGGTGTTCGAGAAAACCAAAATGGAAAATTATATGCTCTAAATTATGGAAAAGCCGTTGCTATTCACATTGATCCTGTTGAAAAAAAACCATTTTTTCATTTTTTACCCGGAAGTCAATCTCTATCAATTGCTACGGTAGGCTGCAATTTCAAATGTCTTTCCTGTCAGAATTGGGATATTTCCCAGATGCCTCAGCTAACTCATAGAATAGAAGGTGAAAATATTTCTCCAGAAGAAATTGTTAAAACTGCTTTGGAAAATAAATTACCAAGTATTTCTTATACTTACACTGAACCTGCCATCTTTTCAGAGTATGCCCTAGATACAATGAGATTAGCCAAGAAAAAGGGTTTGAAAAACAACTGGGTAACTAATGGTTTCTGGTCAAAAGAACTTTTTGATCTTGTCTCCCCTTATTTAGATGCAGCTAATGTCGATTTAAAGGGTTTTACCGATGAGTTTTATACTAAATATTGTGGCGGTAGATTACAGCCAGTTTTAGATACTTTAAAAAGATTAAAGGAAAAGAAAATTTGGGTAGAGGTAACGACTTTAGTAATTCCTACTTTAAATGATTCTGAAGAGATTTTTCAAAATATTGCCAAATTTATTAAAAATGATTTGGGCTCTGAAACTCCCTGGCATATTACCCAATTTTCCGGAGCAATTTCCTGGAAGCTTCAGAATTTACCAGAAACGCCAGTAGAAACTTTGGAAAAAGCCTACAAAATTGGCAAAGAAATTGGTTTAAAATATGTCTATACTGGTAATGTTCCTGGCCTTCCCTCAGAAGATACTTTTTGTCCCAAGTGTAATACTTTAGTGATTGACCGAACTGGTTATATAATCTCCCGCCATGACAAACAGGGTAAATGCCCCAAATGTGGCGAAGACTTAAATTTAATCTTAAAGTAATATGTCTATAATTTTCGCCTGTATCTCACCTCATCCACCGATAATTTTACCTTCAGTTGGCTCTGAAAATGATAGAAAGCAAGTAAAAAAAACAATCACTGCTCTTGAGAATTTAGGGAAGAAATTGTGTGAAGCTAAACCTGACACAATCATTATTTCTTCACCTCATCCTGATTGGGGCTTCAATGTTCCTTTATATTTCCTTGCTAAAGATTTCAAAGGAAAAATTGAAACATTTTTAATTGGCACAGAACCCCCTTTTTTCTATTTTCAAAAAGGAAAAGAAATCTACCACAGTAAAATTTGGGGACACCCGGTGTCCCCCAAAATTGCTCTGGTAGCTAGTGGAGATTTATCTCATTGTTTAAAAGAAGATGGACCTTATGGTTTTCATCCTGATGGCCCTAAATTTGATAAAGATTTAATTGAGAGTTTAAAGAAAAAAGACATTGAAAAGATATTAAAATTAGATGAATTATATCCTGAAGCTGGTGAATGTGGCCTACGTTCTTTCTGTTTTCTTTTGGGGATACTGGAAGAGTCAGGAATAAGATATCAACCAGAAATCCTCTCTTATGAGGCTCCTTTTGGAGTGGGATATTTAGTGGTGAATTTTAAATTAACATGAATTTTGGTTTTATTTTATTTGATAAACCTCCGAAGAAGACCTCTCACGATGTAATTGATCTTTTTAGAAAGATCACTAAAATTAAAAAAATTGGTCATGCCGGAACATTAGATCCTTTTGCAACTGGCCTTTTGATTTTAGGAATTGGTAGAGAAGCTACTGGAAAATTAGAAAAATTTTTAAAATTAGATAAAGAATATATAGCTAGAATCAAATTAGGAGAAATATCTAATACTTTTGATAGGACTGGAAAAATTAAAAAATTGCAAGTTAAAAAGATTCCAACTGAAAAAGAAATTAAAAAAAATTTAAGAGAATTCTTGGGAGAAATTTATCAAACTCCCCCACTTTATTCAGCCAAGAAAATCAAAGGAAAAAAGGCCTATGAGTTAGCTAGAAAAGGTAAAAAAATAGAATTGAAACCACAAAAAGTGAAAATTTATGAAATTAAAATTTTGAAATATAATTGGCCTTATCTCAAAATTAAAATTAATTGTTCTTCCGGAACTTATATTAGATCTTTGGCTAATGATATTGGCAAAAAATTAACCTGCGGTGCCTATTTGGAAGAATTAAGAAGGACAAAGATTGGAGATCTCTCTGTTGAGAAGGCAAAAAAGCTTTCGGAAATTAATTCTAAAAACTGGAAAAAATTTTTGATTAAAATTTAAAAATAAATATGAATCATCATATTTTATTAGCTGAAAAAGCAGTGGAAAATTATATTAAAGAAGGAAAAATAATCTCTCCTCCCAATGACCTACCAGAAGAATTCTATAGAAAAAAGGCTGGTACTTTTGTAACTATTGAGAAAAATGGTCAATTACGAGGTTGTATTGGGACTTATTTACCAACCCGACCAAACATCGCCGAAGAAATCATTCGTAATGCTATAGCAGCTGCCACCGAAGATTATCGTTTCGGTCCGATCAAAAAAGAAGAACTTCCCTATCTTTCTTATACAGTTTATATTTTAAGTGAGCCAGAATTAGTTAAAG
This sequence comes from uncultured Candidatus Saccharibacteria bacterium, assembly GCA_964630295.1. Taxonomy (GTDB): domain Bacteria; phylum Patescibacteriota; class Minisyncoccia; order Minisyncoccales; family RBG-13-42-11; genus CAZVTU01. The sequence continues at coordinate 2,049 of CAZVTU010000023.1, read as the reverse complement.
ATATCAAGGAGTTGGATCCTAAGAAATTTGGTATAATTGTAAAGACAAATCCCCTGATTTATCCTAATGAAGATGTAGTTTTTGACGGCCATGTCCCTTTTAAAAGTGGGCTCTTGCTTCCTGATTTACCGGGTGTCGATAGTGTAGAAAAACAGTTTTTAATCGCCTGTCAAAAAGGAGGAATTGATCCAGTTAAAGAAAAAGTAGTTATTTATCGATTTTCAGTTGAAAAATATGAATAAAAAGTCAAAAGTCAAAAGTCAAAAGTTAAAAAGAAAATTAAAGAAAAAAGAAAGGGAAGAAACAAAGATTCAAGAGATAGTTAATCATTATTTCTTTAGTAAGGGACTCTCTTTGGAGCAGATTAAAGAAGATGCTAAGAAGAAGAAAATTATTTATTCGAGATTTACCCGACCAGCAAAACAATTATTGGAATTGGCAGGTTCCGTGAAGAGAGCTAAAAAGGCTATTGATAAAGTAGCTGAATGGGCAAAATCTCGTGGGTTAGATTATGCTATTGAAACTGTTTTTAAAAAGTGGCTGGAATTAGATAGATTAAAGCCAAAAGAAATTGTTAAAAAACCTTATTATCAAGGAAATCCGATGGTTTGGTCGGAAACCAAGAAAAAATGGTATGTGATTTCTCCTGAAGGTGAATGGCTTGAATTTGCCGGTAAAGAAGAGGAAATTGAATGGAGAATAGTAAAATGAGCTCAAAAGTCAAAAGTCAAAACTACATACCCCCCCACCACCCTCCCGCCAAAGCGGGCCCCTCGTCAAAAGTCAAAATTATTTTTGTAGGAACGCCGGAATTCGGAGCAATTATTTTAGATAAATTAATTCAAAATAATTTGAAACCGCTTTTAGTTATTACAGCTCCTGATAAACAAGTTGGCAGAAAACAAATTCTCACTCCTCCACCAGTAAAGATTCTAGCTGAGAAATATAAAATACCAATTTTACAACCAGACAAAATCAAGGATACAACATACGAAATACAAAATACAAATCCCGATCTTATTGTTGTTGCTGCCTATAGCCAAATTATTCCAAACGATATTCTTAAAATACCAAAATACGGATGTTTAAATATTCATCCTTCTCTTTTACCTCGTTGGCGAGGTCCCTCTCCCATTCAATTTGCAATTTTAAATGGCGACGATAAAACAGGTGTGACTATTATAAAAATGACAGAAGAAATTGATGCGGGACCTATATTAAGACAAAAAGAAATAAAAATAGAAGAAAAAGAAACTTATACTACATTACACAATAAATTGGGAAAGTTAGGGGGCAATTTATTAATTGAGACTATTCCAAAGTTAATAAATAATGAGATTGAAGTAATTAATCAGGATGAATCAAAATCCACTTATAGTAAATTTTTAAAAAAAGAAGATGGTAAAATTGATTGGAAAAAGTCAGCTAGAGAGATTGAAAGACAAATTAGAGCTTTTAATCCTTGGCCAGGAAGTTTCACTATGTGGAAAAAAAGACGAATAAAAATTTTAAAAGCAAGGGTTTTAGAAAAAATTAATACTCTAACTTATCCCGTTGGAAAGACTTTAGTTGCTCCCCAAAATGAATTATGTGTTCAAACTGGTAAAGGTTTTTTGATTATTGAGAAATTGCAACTCGAAGGAAAAAAAGAGATGGCTTCTGAAGAATTCATTAGAGGCCACCCCGATTTTATCGGAACAATTTTAGGTTAAATAAATATGTTAGCTCACACTGATTTAAAAAAAGGAGTAAGATTTATTTTAAATTCGGAGCCTTATGAGGTTTTGGAATCTTCTTTTGTTTTTAAGGGTAGAGGAAGTTCGGTTGTTCAAACTAAAATTAAAAATCTAATTACTGGTAACGTTATTTCTCGAACCTTCCATCCTGGAGAAGAATTCGAAGAAGCAGAAATAGAAAAGGTTAAGGTTAAATTTTTATATTCCCATCGAAATAAATTTTTCTTTTGTAAAGAAGGAGATGCTTCTTTTCGATTTGATTTACCAAAAGAAGTTATCGGTGATGGATCTATTTTTTTAAAACAAAATCAAA
>CAZVTU010000022.1:6676-9652 GCA_964630295.1 uncultured Candidatus Saccharibacteria bacterium | reverse complement strand
CATATTGAGCTATTTTTTCTTCTAAATCGCCATATTCTGGGTAAACTTGCAACCTATCTGAATCAATAAATCTTTTTAGAGCTTTTTTCACTTTCGGGCTAGGAGGAATGGTTCTTTCATTGAAATCTAACAGTAAATAATCTCTTTCTGATCTACCTTCTAAGGGGGGTGTGTAATGACTTATTTTTTTAATCCTTTCTTTTATCATAATAAACCTTTGGTGCTTGGGAGTTCTTTTAAAATCCTTTTTTCTTTAGAACAAGCTACTTTCATTGCTTTACCAAAAGCTTTAAAAATTGACTCAGCTTTATGGTGCTCATTTTCGCCATACAATACTCGGATATGTAAAGTAGCTTGAAGCCCTCTAACAAATCCCCAGAAAAATTCTTTAATTAAGTCGGAATCCAAATCTCCAATTTTTTCTTTTTTAAATTTACAATCAAAGTTCAAAAAAACTCGACCCGAAATATCAACTGCCACTACCGAGAGAGCTTCATCTAAAGGGAAAACATAATAACCTGCCCTATTTATTCCTTTTTTATCACCCAAGACTTTTTTAAACGTTTGGCCGAGGGAAATTCCAATATCTTCAACTGTATGATGTTGATCAATCTCTATGTCACCCTTAGCTTTTATTTTTAAATCAAATAGGCCATGTTTTCCGAAATTATCTAAAAGGTGATTTAAAAAATAAATGGGGGTTGAGATATTAGTTTTACCTTTACCATCAACATTGAGCTCAATTTTTATATTAGTTTCCTTGCTTTTCCTTTGAAAAGAAGTTTTTCTTGGCATATATTTTATTTTAACAAAGTTTGACTATTTCGAAAATAATATAGTATAGTAAGGTATGCTCTATCTCAACTAAATAAAGGGGGAGGAAATGAAAGACATTAAATTCATCTTGATTGATATCGATGATTGCCTGTTGCCGACCAATGGCAATCTTTATCCAGACTATTTCGAAGGACTACCCTTGATTGCCCAATATATTGAGAAAGCAAATAAGGGGGGATTTCCTCAAATAGGATTTTGTACTGGAAGAGACCGGAACTACGTTGAATCCACCGCTTTTTCTGTAGGTCGGCCAAACTCTTGGTCAGTAATTGAAAGTGGTATTGCTCTTTTTAATCCAACTACTAAGAAATTATTCTTTAATCCAGCTCTTACCCCCGAAGTCCAGGAAGCTTTTGAGGAAATCCGCCGGCAGCGGCTGCCGGAGATTTTAAAAAGATTACCGGGCCTCTTTGATTATCCTGGAAATATGATAAATATTGCTCTCGAACGTAATTACGGAATCGATATAACCATTGAGGAATGTTACGAAGCAGTAAAACAAGAACTTAGCGATCTCGAATTCCAAGGGCTAGTTACTATTTATCACTCAAAGATCGCTGTGGATATTAGTCCACCAGGCATCGATAAGTCCTCAGGGGTTCGATTTCTCTCTCAGTGTACCAAAGTCAATCTTGACGAGATGCTTGGCATTGGAGATTCAAAAGGAGATTTTCCAATGCTAAACTTAGTTGGCTTCATTGGCTGCCCTTCTAATGCTTCGGAGGAATGTAAAGAGTTGGTTAAAAGAAAAAAGGGATATATTTCTCCCTATCAATATGCTAAAGGAGTGGCCGATATAATTAGGTCTTTCCTCGAAGAGGGCTAGAGAAATCTAGCCCTCACTTATTAAGAATCTCTTGTAAAGACTCTCAATTCCTTTCGCCCTCTTTAATACATAATCTTTAAAGTATTTTTTTTCTTTCTTTGGACAGCTAAAGTATTTAACTATTCCCCACCAGAACATTACTAAAACATTAGTTATGGCTCCAGCATATAATTTTTTCTTATCAAAGTCCCGTTTGTAAATTTTTTTTGCTTTTTTAATTATTTCTTTAAAAGTTTTAATTTTGATTGGTTTTAGATAAAAAAGATTTCCACCCAAAATAATACCTAAATCGTAATGAAGGCCATTTCTAATGTTAAAACCAGCATATTCAAAATCTAAAATATATATCTTTCCATTTTTTCCTAATCTTAAATTTTCAAAAATTAAATCATTATGGGTAGAAAGTTTCCCTCCGAGAGGTAATTTCTTTTTTGTTTCTCTTTCGATTTCTTCTATTTTTTTAATCTTTTCTTTTTTTATTAATTTTTCGATGGGATATTTTTTAGCTTTTTTTCTATATTTTTCAACTTCATCACGAAAAACATCGTAAACATTTACAAACTTCACTCCGCTAGCGTGAAAAGCGTGTAAAGATTTTACTAAAGCTGTTTGAATTTTTGAATTTTCAAGGTCTTTACCATTAATATCTTTTCCTTCGATATATTCCATAATCATGGTGCCGTCGGGAAAATCCAATCTTTGCTGAGGCGACAAGATATTTCTTTTTTTTAAAATGTATAGAAAAAATTTAGGAACTACTCCTATTAATTTTTTACATTTAGCTATGGCTAAAATATTTCTTCCCTCGATTTTTCTATCAACAATATCTGTCCTCTCCCAAGGAAATCGAACGAAAAACTTCTTTTCGTTATATTGAACTATCCAATTTCTATTGGTTTGCCCACCTGCTTGTTTAACCTTTATTTTCTCTGGCTTCCAATCTTTATTTAATTGAGTGATCAATTTAATATCTTTTTGCATCTTCTATTTCGAATTTAGCATTTTGTTTTATTTCTGTAAAAATTTTAAAATGAATTAATCATGATTGAAATTGATGGCTCCTATTTAGAAGGAGGTGGTCAAATTTTAAGAACAGCAGTGGCTTTATCGGCGGTCACTAAAAAACCTTGCCGAGTCTTTAATATTCGTAAGTCAAGGCCTAAACCTGGCTTAGCCACTCAGCATCTTTTAGGAATTCAGGCTTTGTCTCAGCTTTGTGATGGAAAATTGAAAGGAGATTTTTTAGGTTCTGAAGAAATTGAATTCTATCCTGGAGAAATTAAAAGTAAAGAACTTCAAGTAAAAATTGAAAC
>CAZVTU010000022.1:5141-6576 GCA_964630295.1 uncultured Candidatus Saccharibacteria bacterium | reverse complement strand
CTCAAGAGTAAAAAAGAAGCAATGGGAGCATAGAAAGCAAAATCCCCTTTTTTAATATAAATGTCACCGGGTAATTTGCCGAGGTAAGGAATCTTAGAGCCAAATAAAAAGATAATTCCAGATAAAATCAGAAATAATCCTATAAAAATTAAAATTTTTCCAAAATAAAGTAGCATTATTGATAAAGCCGTTTCAAACCGGCCTTTTTAGCTAAATTAATTGCTATTTTAAATTCTTTTTGAGAAATTCTCCTTGAAAGTTCCGGATATTGAGAAGCTTTATAAGCGGGGTAGTATTGGCCCATAATATTTAAAAAAGTATTAGGAGATATTTCTTTGGCAATAAACTTAACTATCTTTTCTGTTCCAGCTAAATCGTTAGGTAAAACGAGATGCCTAACCAATAAACCCTTAATTGCTAAACCTTCTTTATTAACGATTAAATCGCCAACTTGGCGATGCATTTCTTTTATTGCTTTTTTCATTATTCCAAAATAATTCTCGGCATTAGAATATTTAGATGCATTCTTATCATCAGAATATTTAATATCGGGCATATAAATATCAATAATATTCTCTAACAATTTTAGAGTTTCTACATTATCATAAGCATTTGTATTGTAAATCAAAGGCAACTCTAGTCCTCCCTCAATGGCGAGTTCTAAAGCTTTAACAATTTGAGGAACTTGGCAGGTTGGAGTAACTAAATTAATGTTGTGACAGCTAATTTTTTGAAGCTCTAGCATTATTTGAGCCAATCTTTCAAAAGAAATTTCTTTGCCAATTCGCAATTGAGAAATCTCGTAATTCTGGCAATAAACACAAGATAGGTTACAAGAAGTAAAAAAAATTGTTCCAGAACCATTTTCTCCGACCAGAACTGACTCTTCTCTAAAATGAGGGTGGTAAGCCGAGACAACTGGTAATTTGCCTAATTTACAAAATCCCTTTTTACTTTTCAAACGATTAACTCGGCATTTTCTTGGACAAATATGACAATTTTCTAAAATTTTAAAAAGCTTACTAATCCTTCGATTTAGTTCTTTCTTAGAAAGATTTAAGTAAACAGGATACATTCTTTAGCAAGTTAGGTGGAAAAGGCCAATTACTTTATTTTGTTCGCCCTCCTCTTCTTCAGATTCTTCATTAATAATATTAAAAGTTCTAACTGCTTCAGGGGTTTTATCGATAATTAACTTAATTCCTTTTTCTCGAATAAATTTCTCAGCCCCCTCTCTAACCTCTACCATTCCTGACTCTCCAGTTCCAATAATGATCGTATCTGGTCTTTGCTCTACAGCTCTTTTTATATCCTCTCTACTAACTGTATGACCTTCTTTCCGCCACCAAGACAAAATTTCACCAGTCCACCTAACCTCAACGTCTTCATTATAAACTTGACCATTAATTTTAATGGAACCAAATTTATATTCTTC
>CAZVTU010000022.1:0-5041 GCA_964630295.1 uncultured Candidatus Saccharibacteria bacterium | reverse complement strand
CGTCTTCATTATAAACTTGACCATTAATTTTAATGGAACCAAATTTATATTCTTCTATCATCGTGTTCTTCTTCAACGATCTTCATTGTAATTTTTATAATTGTGCTACCCTTAACCAAAAGAGCTAATAAGGTTCCTAAAATTATCAAAGCAATAATAAACAACTCTCCAGCAGAACCAACTTCTTCTTTAAAAACATAAATTACAAAATAATACATTAGTCCTACCAAGCAAGCAAATCCTAATAAAAGAGAACGAATTCTTTTAGGTCGCATTTTTTGGAAGAAAACAAAAGCAAGAGGAATTAATGCACTGCCTGCTATAAATATTTTTAAATAATTTGCTAAAGAACTGTATCCCCAGTAAATAAATTTTTGTGGACTTATACTCGGTGGAGTTGAGGTTTTTAAAATTACAATAACGTATGTTATAACTGGTATTAAAAATAAAATTAAACCAATTACTTGTTTTTTAGAAGAATCAGGAAATTTTAAATAAATAACTACCCAAAAAAGGGAAATAAAGATTAATACATGGAAAATAGCTACACCTGTCTGTCGCCAAAATAAAACTTTCAGATTATAGGGAAAAAAGAAATCTAAAATAGCTAAAAGAAAAACATCAATCCCACCCAAAATTGCCGGGTAAATAAATATCTTGGCAATTTTACTTCCGGTTGTTTTATAGTAAGAATAAAACCGCCAAGCTAAAGTAAATAGAACAGGAGTAGCCAAAAGATATAAAATTCCTTGAATTAAAAGTGGTTTCATTCTTTTATTTTAAAATAAAGTTGTTTGTTTTGAAAAAGATTTCTCTTCTCCTTCTGAGAAAATTCTAATTTTCCCATAAACCCCATCATAACCAGGTTCTTTTATTACTTTCCCTTCTCTCACTCTGATTATACCTTCAACAATTTCAGGTAAGGTTGCTTTTTTTAATTCTTCCTCAGGAGTATTTAAAAGAATATCAAATTCGGTATTAAACTTTTCGATTAAATTTTTGTATTCTTTTACAACTTCTTTTGAACCCTTATTCAAATTTAAAACATCAGCAATTATCTCTTCAAGGGGGACTAGACTTTTAAAAGGAATTGTTCCTTCTGGTTTAAAGCCTTCTTCTCTATCAGCTAATTCCTCCACTCTATTAAACACTCCGACAGTTAAAGGTTTACCACAAACCGGACAAATACCATTATATTTTTTTGTCTCTTTTGGCGATAATCGAATTCCGCAATTTCGATGGCCATCATAATGATATTTTCCTTCTTCAGGATAAAATTCAATTGTATATAAAAATTTTTGAAGGTTTTTAGTTCTAATTGCTTCAATAATTTCTTTATAATTAATTTCTGTGTCAAAAACATTGGCTTCTCTTCCTATTTTCTGGGGCGAATGAGCGTCAGAACAAGAAATTAAAGTAATTTTATCTAAAGAAGATAATCGCCAATTCATTGCTGGATCTGAAGAAAGACCGGTCTCAAGTGAATAAATGTATTTTGAATATTCCTCGAAACATTCATCAATTGAATCAAAACCTGATTTAGAGCCAAAAATACCAAACCAAGGTGTCCAGGCGTGGGCAGGAATAACTAAACAATCATCAGAACTATTCAAAACAATTTTAGTTAACTCTTTGGCGTCCATACCTAAAATTGGCCGCCCATCAGATTTTAAATTACCCACCCAAGCCAATTGAGTATTTATTTTTTCAACCACATCAAAAGAAGGAGCAAATACTATGATATGGATTTTTCTTACTTTCCCTTTTTTTGAATAAACGCAGCTAATTTCAGTCGTAAGAATAAATCTAATCTCTGAATTTAAATTCTTTAATTTAAAAAGGCCTTCTTCAGCTGGTTCTAATTTCTCTTTTAAATTCTTAAACCATTCAGGATGAGTAAAATCCCCCGTTCCCAAAATTTTAATTCCTTTAATTCTTGCCCAATCATTTAAATGTTCCAAATCCATATCCCGAGAAGTTGCCCGAGAGTACTTAGAATGTAAATGAAAATCAGCAATAAATTTCATAAATTTAGAAAGTAAAAAATTTGTGAAGCAGCTCCTAAAAGAAATATAACTATTAAACAATATAACAAGATTGAGGGAATTTTTAAACGATATTCTGGCGTCCTATTTCCTAAAGTTTTTGCTTTTCGAAAAAGCAGAATAATAATTATCCCTTCGATCACACCTACTATTGTTCCAATAAAACCAATCGTGGTAATAAAACTTCTAAATCCTATTAAAAATAAGATTAAGGGAAGGCCGCAGGCAAATAAAAAAGAAATTATTTTTGGTAATTTAAAATCGTAAATGAAAGTATTTCTCAAATAGAGCCCTAAAACTAAAAAAGAATCAGCTAAAGTAATTATAGCGGCCAAAGCAATAAAAAATATAATTTTCCCCCCTAAAAAAGGTATCAATCCTGAAAGAGTATCTTGACTAGTATTTTTACCAGTAACACCAATTACGAATATCGTAAACAAAATATAAAAAAAGATGACAATTATAGTCGCTAAAATTATTATTCTTTTTATGTTTTTTCTTTCCGAAGAAAATTTAAGAAAATCTATCATTTCTGGAATAGCAGACCAACCGATTAAAGAAAATAAAATAACACCGAAGGGAAGAAAAATGTTTGGTGGGTCCAAAATAGTTAAATTTGATATATCAAATTTAGGAAAGCAAAATCCTAAAATAATTACAATTATTAAAAAAAATAAAATATTGGTAAAAAATTCAGCCGGAGCTATCAGTTTTATCCCTCTTAATACAAAAAAAGCGAGAACCAACCAAAAGATTAAAGTAAACTGAACTTCAGACAAATTTAAAAATGGTGAAAGTAAGATTTTAAGAAATTCACCACCTAAAATTAAATAGGCTAATAATGCGCCTATCACCCCAGTTATGACCGAAATCATAACTAAATTCCTCCCTAATTTTCCTAAGTACTTTTGGGAGAAACCCGGTAAGCGATATTTTTCTTTTGTCCTAAGAATTACTTCACCAAAACATAGATGAATTAAAAGGACGGCTCCACCCAAAATAAAAAAATAAAAAAAACCGGGGATTATCCCGCTTCTTTCAATTACATAAGGAAGTCCAAAAATTCCTGCTCCAACTATTGTTCCAATTAAGGTAGCGAGAGCAAAAAGGAAATTTTTATTCATTTACTTTTCTCAAAAAACTTTTCTTCCAAAATACCAAAACCAGCCAAAATTAGAATTGAGAAAAAGGCAACAAAAGAAGCTAAAAGATAAAATTTAACTCCAATTGCAATTCCAATCGCAGCGGTCACCCAAAGGCCAGCAGCTGTAGTTAATCCAATTACACCAGAAGTCTGACGGAAGATTACCCCTGCCCCGATAAAACCAATACCGATAGCTATAGCTTGAATTATTCTTGCTGGATCAAAACTAACTCCAGAGTTATTAAGAAAAAATTTAAATAATTCAAAAGAAATAATAGTAAAAAGACAAGAGCCTAAAGCAACCAAACTATATGTTTGGAGCCCTGCTTCTTTGCCTTTATATTCTCTTTCTAATCCAATTAAAGCACCAAAAAAGATAGCTAAAAGTAGCTGATAAATTATCTCAATATCCATAAAGAAAATCGGTAGTTAAAATCTAAACCTTGTAAACCTTATAACCTTCTCTGACTTTTTGCTCAACCTTTAAGCCTACCGAATCACCTTTTTTAGCTTCTTGAATTTTTTGATGTTCAATCTCCATTGATTCCACTTCTTGTGTAAAATCAGTTTCTCCACCAACAATCCTAATGGTGTCACCAACTTTTAGCTTATCGGAAAGCTTAATAACAGCTACGCCAATATTACCAAAATAATGAGTAATTTTGCCTATTAATTTACCTTCAACTTCTTCAGACATAGATAAAATTATAAAGAAGATTTTTAATAACGACCTTTAATATTTATGATATTTAGAATTTAATTTTTTCTCTTTTTTTATTTGCTCAATTAATTTATCAACTAATTTTTGGGGGTATTTTTCATAGATAATTTTTTTAACTCCTCGATAGGGGCCGGTAGCGATTTTTCTGATTTTATCGGCGGTCCCTCCGGTTCCTTCCAAGACACCGATTGGTTTTTGAATCTCGAAGGCGGTGGCGAACTCATGTAAAGTACCCATTCGGCCACAAATAATAATTACTCCATCGGCTGATTTAGTCATAATTACATTTCTACCCACATAATCAGCTCCAGTATAAATCATTACATCAAAAGGTTCTACTGGTAGTCGGTAAGTTTTTAAGTGAGCGGCTTCGGAGGTTGCTGGCGAAAAACCCACATTGAATCCTTTGGCTTCTTTACAACCCAAGGCAGCAAAATAAGGAACTCCAGTGGTAGCACCAGTCACTAATATACAATTACGTTTAGCTATAGCTCTGCCCACTTCTTTTGAAATTTTTTTAATTCCTTTACAACAGTGGTTAATTTGAGCTGCTCCCGAGACCGCAATTTTATAATACATATATCTATTTTAACAGATTTAAAGAAAAGTTTAAACTCAACTAAAAACCGCTAGAGAAGAATTTCTTTAGCGGGTTTTAGTGAGGGGAATAGTTCTTGATGAAATTGGCATTTACCAGGTCTGGTTGGACATTCACCAGGTAGCTACTTTTGCCTCCTCCATCAAAAACTACTTGTCCTTAGAGCATAAAACTCGCACCCCTCGGTTAAAAGTTTAATTTAAAGAAATATTTCTGTCAAATAGATTTTTTCCACATCTTATTCACAAATCAGTGCCCCCACCAAGAATCGAACTTGGATCTCAACCTCCGGAGGGTTGCGCTTTATCCATTAAGCTACGGGGGCTATTTTTTGCTATAATATAAATGTTAGTTCTTGGATCTTTACCTGCCCGCCAACTTTTTTTTATTTCTAATCCTACCTTTTTTATTAGGTTTTCAAGTTTATTTTTTGTGAAACAGTGGAAATATCTTTGGGTAATAATTTTCCCTTCGGCATTTTTCCAGGGAACAAAAACATCATAAAAATCTAATTTTGATTTTCCAATCAATTT
>CAZVTU010000021.1:0-9826 GCA_964630295.1 uncultured Candidatus Saccharibacteria bacterium | reverse complement strand
AACTTTTAATGAAACAATCTCCAGCAACAATCGATTTGGTAAAGAAAACCTTTAACCTAACTGAAGAAGAAAAATATCTGTTATTAGAAGCTGAAGTAGGGGAAGGAATATTTTTTGCTGGCCAAAAACATGTAGCAATCAAAGTAGTGGCTTCTTATACTGAAGACCAATTTATTACCACGGCCCCTGAAGAGGTTTTAAAAATAAAAAGAGCTAAGGGAAAATTATAATAAAATGACAGAAGTTTTAAAACAATATTTGACCGTAGAACAAATTACAGCTCGAATTGAAGATGCCGGCGAAAAAGCAAAGGTTCATCCTCTTGATCCTGATTTTTTAATTATGCTATTTGCAGTGGCCCTTCCGTTCGATATCATCTTCGCGATATTTGAACTTATTGGTCTACTTACTGGAGAAATACCTAAAATAATTGCTATCCCATTAAATTTTATAGCTTTTGGAGTTATTTCAGGTTGGTCTATCTGGCGAACAGGAAAAATATCAAAAAGTCGGGAAGAACAAAAAAGGGCATTTGAAAAAACCATTCTTAAAAAGGGGACAGCATTAGAAAAACAACTAGCAAAATCATTAGCGAGAAGAGGATTAAGAATTGCAGTAAGAAGAATCCTTATTCGTGGAGTTGTTGCTGTTATTGGTGGAATTTTACCACTAATTGCTTTCATTCCTTTCTGGAGTATATCTGTAATTTTAGTTTTAAGAGAAAAATGATATACTAAATTAATGAAAAAATTTTTAAGCTCGATTATTTTAATTTTTTCTTTATTTTCCCCAGTTGTTTCTTTAGCATTAGAATTAAAATACCCGGAATTTGGTGGGTATAAGATTGAGCTGGGTATGAACATAAACCAATTAGTAGCTTGGTTTTACTATTTCATTGTTGGAGTAGCTGGTTTAGCTGCTTTTGTAATGTTAATTTGGGGTGGTTTTCAATGGCTTACTTCAGCTGGAAATCCAGCTAGGATAACTGATGCTAAGGATAAAATTACTTCTGCTCTTTTGGGATTATTGATTATTCTTAGTTCTTGGTTAATTTTGCAAGTTATTAATCCAGAATTAACAATACTTAAACTACCAGGGTTACCTTAAGGGTAAGGCCTAATTACTACTCTTCTTTCAGGTTCTTTACCAATACTCTCTGAAGTTACATCGTTTCTTTCGGCTAATTCCAAATGAATAATTCTCCTCTCATAAGCTGGCATAGGTGGGAGGATTTTTTCTTTTTTAGTTAAGACCACCTCATCAGCTGCTGATCTAGCTAACTCTTTAAGATATTCCTTCTTTTTCTTTTTATAATCGTTAATATCAAGATCAATATAAAAATTTTCTTCAATTTTACGCTTTAGTATGGCTTTCAGAAGGTGTTGAATTTCAGTTAAGGTCTGGCCTCCTTCTCCAATTAGAATTTGTGGCTCTTCAGTTTTGAGGTTTATTGGTACAGTTTGATCTTTTTCGGGCAAAACTTCAATTTCCACTTTGAAAGTGGCTTTATCGAAGAACTCTTCGGTAATTTTTTTTATTTTCTCTAAATCAATTGAATTAAGCATTTTAAGAAGGAATGTTTGTTTTTCTAAAAATTAAATATTGTTGACCTATTGTAAACAAAGCAGTAATTATCCAGTAAAGACCAATAGCAGCTGGCAATCTCCAAAGAATAAAAACAGTAAAAATGGGAAAAAAATAAAGCATCTGTTTTTGCATCATATCTGAAAATTGAGCCATTTGATCTTTTCTTATTTGTTTTTTAGTGGTTTTAGGGGTGAGCATTTTTGATTGAAAAAATTGGGTGATCCCAGCTATTACTGCCAAAGTTAAAGATGTTTCTCCGAGATTAATTAATCCTAAAAAAGTTGGATCAATTGTTCCCGGATTTGGAACAAAACTATATAGATAAGACATGGCGCCCGGCTCCAACCCTTTCCAAAAAACTCGATAAAGAGCAATTAGGATTGGCAACTGAATCAAGAGAGGTAAACACCCGCCGAAGGGGTTAATTTTTTCTTTTTGGTAAAGACTCATCATTTCTTTAGCTTGTTTTTCTTTATCATTTTTAAATTTTTGTTGGATCTCTTGAATTTTCGGCTGTAGCTCTGAGAGAATTTTTTGAGATTTAATTGATTTTACCATTAAAGGATAAAGAATAATTCGAATTAAAAGCGTTAAAATAATCACCGCTACTCCAAAATCATGCCCTGGTAAATATTGATAGATTAAAATTAAAGCATTAAATAATGGTTTATATAATATTAAATTAAATGCAGAGATAAAAAGATTCATTTTATTATGGCAACTCTATTCCCCCTTTGTTAAAAGGGTGACACCTTAATACTCTCCAAACTCCCTTTTTTAAACCTTTAACCAAACCATATTTCTCGATTGCTTCGATAGTATAACCCGAACAGCTTGGATAAAATCGACAGTTTTTTCCAAAAAATGGGGAAATGAATTTTTGATAAAATTTAATTAGTTTTGTAATTAAATTTTTCATCACTTTATTAAACCAGCCCTTTTAAATAATTTTTCGACTGTTAATTCTATTTCTTTAAAATTTTTTATTTCTAATCCAGGAATAGCAATTAAAAGATTATCAGTATGTTTTCTTATAATATTTAATTTTCTTTTTACTAAATCTCTCAAACGTCTTTTAATCTTGTTTCTAACAGTTGCCTTTTTTGAAACTTTCTGAGAAACTATAAAACTAAACCTAGTTTTATTCAAATCATTCTTTAATGTTTTCAAAATTAAAAAATCTTCTTTAAGACCTTTTCCTTTTTTAAAAACTCTTTCAATATCTTTTGTTTTTTTTAAACGGTTTATCTTCCTTAACATTTTTAAACAGTTAATCTCCATCTTTCTTTTTGTCTTCTTTTAGCCAAGACCCGTCTTCCTGTTCTTTTTTTCATCCTTTTCCGAAAACCATGAGTTCTTCTTCTTTTTTTTCTTTTTTTATGGTAAGTAATAGACATAAGAGATACTTTCTAATTTTATCAAAAAAAATCCCAGGGGTCAATTTCCCCAAGTTATCCTCATTTTTTTAACATTTTCTTCTTTTTCCTTTTTATTTTAATTTGACTTGACTTTGTGTTATTATAATTATTGAAGAAATTTTTTAAATTTTAGTTTCTTATGATGAAAGAAGAGCTTTGGCAAGCAGTTCTTGCTCAAATCCAATTAACTATCTCACAGGCAAATTTCGCTACTTGGTTCAAAGATACTGGAATTGCTTCTTATAAAGATGGGCGGGTAGTTATCTTTGTTCCTAATTCCTTTGCTAAAGAGTGGTTGGAAAATAAATATGGGAAAACTATTTTTAAAATTTTATATAATTTAGATAAAGAAATAAAAGAAGTAAAATATACTATTGGGAAATCTGAGTTAAAAACCATCAAAAAAACTCCTGTTTCTTTACCTGAAGCCGGCCAACTCGAATTTGAAGAATTTAAAATTAATCGAGAAACTAATCTTAATCCCCGTTATACTTTTGATAATTTTGTGGTGGGACCATTTAATGAATTAGCTCATGCTGCTGCCTGGGCTGTATCAAAAAAACCAGGCCTTGTTTATAATCCTCTTTTTATTTATGGAGGAGTCGGTCTTGGCAAAACTCACCTTCTCCAAGCAATTGGCAATAGTATTATTAAGAATTTTTCTTTAAAAAAAGTAAAATATATCCCAGCTGAAAAATTTACTGCTGGAGTAGTCTCTTCAATAAAAAATCACGCAATTGAAAATTTTAAAACCAAATATCGGGCAGTTGATGTTCTTATTTTAGACGATGTTCATTTTTTAGCTGGAAAAGAAAAAACTCAGGAGGAATTTTTCCATACTTTTAATGCTTTATATGAAAGTAATAAACAAATTATTCTCTCTTCTGACCGACCACCAAAAGCTATTCCAGCTTTAACTGAAAGATTAAGATCACGTTTTGAAGGAGGGATGATTGGTGATATTAGCTATCCTGATTATGAGACAAGGGTGGCTATCTTGAAAGCAAAAAGTCAAGAAAAAGGAATCGATTTTCCAGAAGAAATATTGGATTATATTGCTTCTAATATACAAAGAAATATTAGAGAGCTTGAGGGAGCTTTAAATCGATTAATAGCTTATCAAAAAATAAATAATCAAATACCTACGTTAGATATTGCTAAAACTTTACTTAGAAGTTTGTTTCTTTCTCCTAATAAAGTAGCTAACCCTAAAAAAATAATTCAAGTGGTTGCTGAGTTTTATGATTTAAAAGAAAGTGAACTTCTTTCTCCCTCAAGAAAAAAAGAAGTGGTAAGGCCAAGACAAATAGCAATGTTTTTATTAAGAGAAGAATTAAAAAGCTCTTACCCTTTTATTGGAAGGAAATTTGGAGGAAAAGATCATACTACCGCTATTCATGCTTGTGAAAAAATTATGAAAGAATTAGAAATTAATGAGAACTTAAACAATGAAATAAACTTAATAAAACAGCGTATTTTTAGTGGATAAAATGTTATTAAATAAAAACAAGTAGAAACCCACAAAAAAACCAAAAATTTTTATCATTAATTTTTTAAACTAAAATAAATAAAATAAAAATTTATCCCCAACCTTAATTAATCTAATTAATTATTTAAAAAATGAAAATAACAATTCTTAAAGAAAAATTAAAAGAAGGAATAAGTATTGTTGAAAGAATTTCATCAAAATCATTAAATTTACCAATTTTAAATAATATCTTAATAACTACAGAAAAAAATTTCGTTAATTTATCAGCTACCGATCTAGAAATTGGTATAAAATGGTGGTCTTTAGTGAAGACTGAAAGAGAAGGAAAAATTGCTATTCCAAGTCGAATTTTATCTAACTTAGTTAATTTTCTTCCGAATAAACCGATTAATTTAGAAATTAAAGATTTAAATTTAGTAATAAATTGTGAAAATTACCAAACTTTATTAAAAGGAGTTAACCCTGAAGATTTTCCAATTATTCCTCAAATTTCAACTACGGAAAAAATTTCAGTAAACAGTAAAAATTTTTGTCAAAATCTAAATCAAATTGTCGATATCGCAAACTACTCATCTAGTAAACCTGAAATTTCTGGAGTTTTTCTCTCTTTTCAAAAAAATTTAGTTATTATGGCAGCAACCGATAGTTTTCGCTTAGGAGAAAAAAAATTAACCCTAAATTCAGAAGATATAAATATTTCTCAAGGTTACAGTTTGATAATTCCTCAAAGAGCTGCTAAAGAAATAATAAATATTTTCGGGGAGAAAGAAAATAATTTAAATATTTATTTTTCCCCAAACCAAGTCCTTTTTGAGATTTTAATGCCGGAAACCCATCATCCTCAAATTCATTTAATTTCCCGTTTAATTGAAGGGGAATACCCAAATTACCAAGAAATCATACCTAAAAAATATGAAACCTCCGTCTTTTTTTTGAAAGACGAAATTATTAATCATATAAAATCAGCCTCTCTTTTTAGTGGGAAAATTAACGAAATTAAATTAAAAATAGATCCAAAGAAAAATCAAGTTGATTTTTACAGTCAAAGTCCAGATATTGGGGAATATCATAGTTTTCTAAACGTTAAAGTTGAAGGTAAACCTTGTGAAATTTCTTTTAATTACCGTTTTTTATTAGATGGGCTTTTAAGTATAGTCTCAAAAGAAAAAAAACCAGAGGTTGTTTTAGAGTTGATTAACTCTGAAAAACCTGGTGTTCTCCGATTAAAAGGTGATGATAGTTATCTTTATTTAGTAATGCCGATTAAATCTACTTAAACTTTTAAGGTGTGTATCTAAAAAGAGCTTTTTCCATAAACTCGTGGAAGATTGATCCAGCTAAAACTACACCAGGTTGTTTCATCATAGGGGTGTTATCATTATTCCCAACCCAAACTCCAGTAGTAATTATTGGAGTATAACCTATTGTCCACGCGTCTCGATAATCTTGGGTAGTTCCAGTTTTAGCAGCAACTTGATAATTTTCAAAATATAACGCTGATTTAAGACCAAACATCGGAGCTCTCGCTTCATTATCTGAAAGAATATCGTTAATTATCTTAGCTACTTTTTCAGAAATAACTCTTTTTGGGGTTTTTTTATTTTTTTCAATAATTTTCCCTTCACTGTCAATAATTTTTAAAATAGATATAGGAGGTACTCTTAAACCGTCATTAGCAAAAACACCATAAGCAGAAGTAATGTCTAACAATTTTACTTCTCCACCTCCCAAAACAATTGATGGGCCATAAAAAGAGAGAGGTTTATTTAGAGTAGTAATCCCCATTATTTTTGCTATTTCAATACTATTTTTTAATCCCTTAACAAAAACATTTTCTTTCCCAGTAAAATCATTTAGAGTTAGACTATCAATAATATTTTCAGTGCCAGCTAGATAAAGAACTTTTATTGAGGGGATGTTTAAAGATTGAGCAAGTCCCTCCCTAAGCGTTACTAAACCGCGAAATTTTCCGTCATAATTTTGAGGAATATATTCTTTATCTCCCCAAATTCCAAAATTGGTTTTTTCATCGCTTACCGTAGTGGTGGCGGTATAACCTTTTTTAAAAGCAGCAGCGTAAACAAAAGGTTTAAAAGCAGAACCGGGTTGACGTCCGGGATTTGTTTTTGTTCCAACAACAACGTTAAATTTAGGATCGAACAAACAATTTACACCTGAGATACAACCTTTGGGATAAGAAGGAGCATAATAATCACCTTTCCCAACTGTCATTGCTAAAATTTCTCCAGTTTTTGGTGAAATCGCCACTAAACTTCCATTATAAGCATTATAGATTTTATTTCTTTCAACTCCTTCTCTGAGGACTTCTTCAGCTATTTGTTGTAATTCCCAATCTAAAGAAGTGTATATTTTTAATCCAGCGGTTCTTAAAAATTCTTCTCCATATTTTTGTTCTATTTGTTGTTTAACCCACAAAGTAAAATAAGGAGCTTTAATTTGAATTGGATTTTCAATAAAATGTATTTCTTCTTTTTTGGCTTTTTCTACCTCTTCTTTCGTTAAATATCCTTCAGTTGCCATTCTGTCTAAAATATAATCTTTCCTTTTCAGTAATTGATCTTTATTTGGTCCGTAAGGAGATAGACGACTGGGAGCCTGAATTAAAGAAGCTAAAACAGCTGCTTCTGGTAAAGAAATTTCAGAAGCCGATTTTCCAAAATAAGTTTGACTAGCCGCCTCTACCCCGTAAGAATTTTCTCCGAAAGGAACTTGATTTAGATACCATCCCAAAATTTGCTCTTTTGAGTAACGCCGATCTAATTCTAAAGCTAGAACAATTTCCCTTACCTTCCTTTCAATAGTTTTTTCTGGGGTAAAAAAAGTCGATCTTATTAATTGTTGAGGGATAGTGGAACCACCATAAATTGGTTTTCCTAATTTTAAATTAATCAAAATAGCTCTTAATATTCCTTTAAAATCAATCCCAAAATGTTGATAAAAATTTTCATCTTCAGCGACAATAACCGCTTGTTTAAGATAATTCGGAATTTTTTCTAAAGGAATTAAAGTTCTCTTTTCTTCCCCATAAATTTCGTATAATAAAACCTCACCTGTGCGATCATAAATTTTAGTTGATTGAACAAAATGCTTTTCGGTAAATTTTTCCGGTTGGGGTAGATCTTTAGCATAAAAAATAAAGGTAAAAGAAATAATTAAAATCAAAAATAAAAAAACAAAACCCAATAATTTAAAAACAAAAAAAACTCTTTTTTGGGGTTTATTTTCTTTATAGGTTTTTAAATACCTTTTTCTTTCAGCCATAAAATTTACAACCTACCTTTTTTATTTTAAGATAAAATTGTATGAAGATAAATACTAATTTAAAAAAAATAGAAGAAGTTTTAACCCGAAATGTAGAGCAAATTTTACCTAATAAAAATCAACTAAAAAAAATAATGCGACAAAGAAAAATTAGGCTTTATTTAGGTGTTGATCCGACTGGTAAAAAACTTCATTTAGGCCACACGATTACTCTTCGTAAACTTCAAGATTTCGCTGATTTAGGACACGAAGCAATCTTGGTTGTAGGTACCGGAACGGTTTTAGCAGGAGATCCTTCACTCAGAGAAACAACCCGACCTACAATTACTAAAAAAGAAATTCAAGAAAACATTAAAAACTGGAAAGAACAAGTAGAGAAAATTATAAATTTTAAAAAGATAAAAATTAGATATAATGGAGAATGGCTTTTAAAATTAAAACTGGAAGATATTATAAAAATAACCTCAAAAATCAGTGCTGCCAAGCTTTTTCAAAGAGAAATGTTTCAAAAAAGAATTAAAAAAGGAGGAACAGTTTGGACTCATGAATTTTTATACCCCCTCCTACAAGGATATGATTCAGTTTTTTTGAAAACCGATTTAGAAATTGGAGGAACCGATCAAATATTTAATATGTTAATTGGGAGAGAACTTGAAGAAAAACTTCTTAAGAAAGAAAAATTCGTTTTAACTTGCCCGATGATTTTAGGAACAGATGGAAAGGCAATGAGTAAGACCTCTGGAAATTGCATTTGGATAGACGACTCTCCCAATCAAATGTTCGGTAAAATTATGTCAATTCCTGACAATCTTATTATTCCTTATTTAGAACTATTAACAGATCTTCCCAACCAAACAATTCAAAAATTTAAAAAGTCTCTCCGGAAGAAAAAAATCAACCCCAGAGACTTAAAAGAGAAGTTAGCTCTCGAGATTGTAAAGAAATATCATTCTCAAGCGGCTGCCTTACAAGCGAAAGAAGAGTTTAGAAGAATTTTTCGCGAAAAAAAGATTCCTTCTAAAGTGCCTGAGATTAAACTTAAAGAACAAAAAATTTCCCTACTCGATTTATTAGTAAAAACAAAATTAGTTTCTTCAAAATCGGAGGCTAAAAGGTTGATTGTTCAAAAAGGAGTAAAGATTGATGGTAAAACACAAGATAATTGGCAGAAGGAGCTTAAAATAAAAAAAGGATTAATCATCCAAGTGGGGAAAAGAAAATTTTTAAAAATAATTTAGAAAACTACATTATTTAGAAGAAAGCCCCCATTAATGGGGGCTTTCTTCTTTTACTCAACAGAAGATTCTCCTTCTTCTCCCTCTTCTGAAGTTTCTTCTTCAGGAGTTTCTTCAGGAGTTTCTTCCTGATTTAAAATTTTTAATTCTTCCATATTATAATTTTCTTTAGTTATAAAACCTATTCGCTCCGCTTTTTTAGCGGAGCAGGTTTTGATTATTCGATTTTTCATCGACCTTTACCCTATTTAATTTGGGAAATTAAACAGGGTTCGGTTCTACCCAGTATTATATTAGTCTTAAAAATCTTGTCAAGAGGGTTAAATCTTTTCTTTTTGGAGAGAAAAAGCAACAGCAATAGCTAAAGCATCGGCCGCATCATCGGGCTTAGGAAGTTCTTTTAAATTAAGTAGGGTTTTTATTTTTTTTTGAACCTGAATTTTTTCTGCTCGGCCATAACCAGTAATGGCCATTTTTGCTTGAAGAGGGGAAAGTTCGAAAACCGGAGTATTATTTTTAGCTGCAGTTAGCAGAATAACTCCTTCAGCCTGACTGACCGGCATAACGGTTTTTAGGTTTTTAAAAAAATATACATTTTCTATTACTAAAACCGTCGGACGATGCTTTTTTATTAATTTACTAAGCTCATTATTTAATTTTTTTAATCTTTCTGGTGGAGTAAAATCGGGAGTAGTTTTAATGACGCCGTAGCTTAAACATCTTAATTTTTTCCGGTTTTTGTTATCTTTTCCCATCCGGATTTTTTTAATAATTCCGTAACCGGTGCTAGCTGTACCCGGATCAATGCCTAAAAT
>CAZVTU010000020.1:0-10307 GCA_964630295.1 uncultured Candidatus Saccharibacteria bacterium | reverse complement strand
TCGAGAATTATGATTTTAAATTACCAAGAACCTATGTTTAATTTAAAAGGTAAAACCTCGAGTAAATCCTCCTGGGATTTAACGGGGCAAGTAGCTATTATTACTGGGGCTAGAAGAGGAATGGGAAGAGCTCACGCAATAAAGTTAGCGGAAGCTGGAGCTAAAGTAGTGGTTTCCGACATTTCTCAAGAAGACTGCGAGAAAGTAGTCGAGGAAATTAAGAAAAATAAAGGAGAAGCTATTGCTCTAAAGTGTGATGTAAGCAAAAAGGAAGAAGTAGATAATATGGTTAAAGCTGCTATTGATAAATGGGGAAGAATAGATATTCTAGTTAATAATGCCGGTATCTGTCAGTTCAAACCCTTTTTGGATTTGACTGAGGAAGAATGGGATAGGACTTTAAATATTAATTTGAAAGGATATTTTCTCTGTGCTCAGGCCGTAGCCAAAGAAATGGCAAAGCAAAAATCAGGAGTGATTATCAACATTGCCTCGGTAGCTATGGGTCAAGTGGGAATTGGTTTTCCCAACATTGCTCATTATTGTGCTTCCAAAGGTGGAATTGTTGGGATGACCGAAGCTCTAGCTATTGAATTAGCTCCCTACAATATTCGAGTTAACGCTATCTCACCGGGAATGATTGAAACTCCAATGATTGATCCAGTCAAACAAGATCCAAAAGCAATGGAAGGTATATTAGCTCGAGTGCCAATGCAGCGAGTTGGCAGATCAGAGGAGGTTTCCAATCTGGTCTTATTTTTAGCTTCAGAGGAGAGTTCTTATATGACGGGTTCCACTGTTGTAATTGATGGTGGTTGGTTGGCTACTTAGTTGATGTCAAAAATCACTAAAGATACAAAGATATCCGAGCTTTTAGTTAACCCTAAAGCTCAGAAAATTTTGGCAAAGTACCATTTGCCTTGTTTAAGTTGTCCAATGGCTCGATTTGAAATAGAAAGATTAAAAATAGGAGAAATTTGCGAAATATATAATATTAATCTTAAGTCTTTACTAAAAGAGCTTAATAAGCTAAAATAAACTTATGTTAGAGAAAATTAGTAGGTTTTCAATTCCAATTGCAATTGTTATCGCTGGGATATTAATAGCCAGTGCTTTTATTTACATTAATCGAGGAAAAGTCCGAGTCATTTCTGAAAAAGAACTTTCAGCTCAGGAGATTGCCCAAAAAGCAATAGATTATATTAATAAGAATAAAGATAAAGTATCAGGAGGTCTTTCTGCCTCTTTAGTTAATGTTTCTGAAGAAGGGGAGATTTATAAAATCCGTTTGAAAATCGGTGATAATGAATACGATTCTTATGTAACTAAAGACGGAAAATTTTTGTTTCCCCAAGGTTATAATTTAGAAAAAGAAATTAAAAAAGAAGAAACTCCCAGTAAGTCAGAAAGTAACGATCAGATTCCCAAAAGTGATTTTCCCGATGTTAAACTTTTTGTAATGAGTTATTGTCCCTACGGATTACAAGCAGAAAAAATGTTTTTACCAGTTTATAATTTATTAAAAGACAAAGCTAAAATGGGAGTATATTTTGTTAGTTATGCGATGCACGGTAAAAAAGAAGTTGATGAGAATTTAAGACAATACTGTATTCAGAAAGAAGAAATGGAGAAATACGATAGTTATTTAAATTGTTTTGTCCTTAGCGGTGATTCAGAAAAGTGTTTATCAGAAGCTAAAATAGATAAAACAAAATTAACTAATTGTACTTTAGCTACAGACAGAGAATACAATATTTACACCCTTTACAATGATAAAAGTAGTTGGCTGAATGGGAGATTCCCCAAATTTCCAATTTACGATGATTTAAATGAAAAATATGGAGTTAAGGGTTCACCAACTATCGTCATTAACGATCGAGTAACTACAGTTAGTCCAAGGTCCCCCGAGAAATTCAAAGAAGTAATTTGTCAGTCTTTTAATTCACCACCAAAAGAATGTTCTCAAACCCTTTCTAATGAAAGTTCCTCTCCAGGGATTGGCGGGGGTACGGGCTCTTCGAGTGAAAGTCAATGTAAATAATTATGGTGAAAGTTTACACTACTCCAACTTGTCCTTATTGTTATACCTTAAAAGAGTTTTTAAAAGAAAATAATATTAATTTTGAAGAAGTCGATGTTTCTAAAAATGAGAAAGCCAGAGAAGAGATGATTAAAAAATCAGGTCAAATGGCTGCCCCGGTAGTAGATATTAATGGTCAAATTATAGTTGGTTTTGATAAAGAGAAAATTTGCAATTTATTAAATATTAAACAATAAAATGTCAATTAAAGTTGCTATTAATGGTTTTGGAAGGATTGGGCGTCCTGTTTTTCGGAGAATTTTAGATAATCACCCTAATTTAGAAATAGTGGCAATTAACGATCTGACCGATACCAAAACTTTAGCCCATCTTTTAAGGTACGATTCTCTCTACGGAATTTATAAAAAAACCATCAAATTCACTGATAAAGAGATACTAGTTGATGGGACTTCGAAAGGGAAGACAGTTAGAATTTTTAAAGAAACCAATCCTTCAAGATTACCCTGGAAAAAATTAGACATAGATATTGTTTTAGAATGTACTGGAGTTTTCCGAGATTACAAAGGAGCTTCTCAACACTTAACTGCAGGCGCAAAAAAAGTAATAATTTCCGCTCCCTCCAAAAGTCCGGAGAAAATTTCTTCATATGTCTTGGGAGTTAATGAAGAGAAATTTAACCCTGAAAAAGAAAAAATAGTTGATATGGGCTCTTGCACCACTAATTGTTTGGCTCCGATAGCTAAAGTTCTAAATGAAAATTTAAAGATTATCAGAGGTTTTATGACTACTGTCCATAGTTACACCAATGACCAGCGGATTTTAGATTTACCCCACAAAGATCTCAGACGAGCAAGAGCAGCTGCTTTAAATATCATTCCTACAACGACGGGTGCCGCTAAAGCTATTGGTCAAGTGATGCCAGAGCTAAAAGGAAAATTAGATGGGATCGCCCTGCGGGTTCCTACTCCTACTGTTTCCATCTTAGATTTAATCTGTCAGGTAGAAAAATCTGCTTCAGTTGAAGAAATTAATTTTCTATTTAAAAAAGCTTCTCAAAAAAGAGAATTAAAAGGAATTTTAGGTATAGAAGATACCCCTTTAGTTTCTTCTGATTATAAAGGTAATTCTTTTTCGGCAGTGGTTGATGCTGAATTAACTATGGCCCAAGATAATTTAATCAAAGTGGTTGCTTGGTATGATAATGAATGGGGTTATGCTTGCCGTTTAGCTGATTTCGCTGATTACATTGGAAAAAAAATGTAAATTAACTAATTATTAGCAAATATTAAATCGGGCAAAACCCGATTTTTTATTTTTTATTATAGTGTTATAATATCTTAATATGTTCAAAAAGGGTAATTTATATTTTCCCGCTAAACAATTCCAAAAAAGGGCGTGGTTACAAGATAAAAAAATTTACCGCAGAGCTATAAGAAACCCAATAAAATTCTGGGAGAAACTCGCTGAAGAGCTTTTTTGGTTTCAAAAATGGAAGAAAGGATTTCTCCATAAGCCCCCGTATTTTCAATGGCTTTTGGGTGGTAAAATAAATATTACTACCAATATTTTCGAAAAAAATCAAGCGGGATTTGAAAGAATAAAAAATAAAACAGCTTTAATTTGGGAACCAGAACCAATTGAGGAAAAACCAAGAATCCTAACTTACAGAGAACTGTTCTCTGCAACTTGTAAATTTGCTAATGCGTTAAAGAAATTGGGAGTGGAAAAAGGAGATAGAGTAGGAATTTATCTACCAATGGTTCCCGAGGTAATAGTTTCAATGTTAGCTTGCGCCAGAATTGGAGCAGTTCATACAGTTGTTTTTTCAGCTTTCAGTCCTCAGGCTTTGAAAGTAAGATTGCAAGATACCGGAGCTAAAATTTTAATAACTGCCGATGGTTATTATAGAAGAGGAAAAGTTATCAATTTAAAAGAAAATGCCGATGAGGGAATAAAGGAAACCAAGGTAAAGAAAGTAATTGTAGTTAAGCGAGCCAAGAATAAAATTCCTTGGCAAAAGAATAAAAATTTATGGTATAAAGATTTGATTAAAAATGAAAAAGATTTTTGTTCTGCTAGAGTTATGGATTCGGAAGATATTTTATTTGTTCTTTATACTTCAGGAAGTACGGGAAAACCAAAAGGCTGTGTCCATACTTGCGGTGGCTATACGGTTCAAGCAAAATTTACCGGAAAATGGATTTTTGATTTTCACGATAAAGATATTTTTTGGTGTACTTCTGACCCCGGCTGGATTACCGGCCATACCTACACAATCTATTCTCCCTTACTCAATGGAGTTACCACCTTGATGTTTGAGGGAGCGCCGGATTGGCCAACCCCTGATAGATGGGCTCAAATTATTGAGAAACATAAAGTTACAATATTTTATACAGCTCCCACCGCAATTAGAATGTTTGAGAAATATGGAACAGGTTTAGTAAGGAAGCATAAGTTTAAAACCCTAAGATTGTTAGGTTCAGTAGGAGAGCCAATAGATGCAGCTAGCTGGCAATGGTACTTTAAAGAGGTGGGGAAAGGAAGATGTCCAATTGTTGATACCTGGTGGCAGACAGAAACCGGCGGGATTTTAATTACTTCCTTGCCAGGAATTGGACCTTTTAGACCCGCTTTCACCGGTTTGCCTTTTCCAGGAATAAAAGTTGATATTTTGGACGATAAAGGAAAATCTTGTCCTCCAGGAAAACAGGGTAATTTAGTTTTACTTCCTCCTTTTGCTCCGAGTTTATTAAGGGGTGTTTATAAAAATCCCAAGAAATATTTAGATACTTATTGGAGTCAATACGGAAAGAAGATCTATTTTACTTCAGATGGTGCCTATAGAGATAAAAACGGTCTCATTAGAATTGTCGGTAGGGTAGATGATGTAATTAAAGTTGCCGGTCATCGATTAACCACCGGAGAATTAGAAGAAGCCATTAATTTACATCCAGATATTACTGAATGTGCTATCGTGGGAATTCCAGATGAAATAAAAGGGGAGGTACCAGTTGCCTTTGTTGTCTATAAAGGTAAAAAACCCCTTGAAGAGGTGAAAAAAGAAGTGATTGGACAAATTAAAAAAGAAATCGGACCAATTGCCTTACCAAAAGAAGTTTACTTAGTTGAAGATTTACCTAAAACCCGTTCTGGAAAAATTATGAGACGAATTTTAAGAAAATTATGGACCCAAGAAGAATTAGGTGACCTTTCTACTTTAGCTAATCCTCAAATTGTTGAAAAAATTAGAGCACTTATCAAAAATGGCAAGTAAAAATAAAAAATACATTCTTTGGTTTAAAGAGGTCTCCAAAAAAGATGTCCCTTTAGTAGGTGGAAAAAATGCTTCTCTGGGAGAAATGATTCATTATTTGATGCCGAAGGGGATAAATATTCCCGATGGTTTTGCTACCACTGCTGAAGCTTATTTTGATTTCTTAGATAAAAATGATTTAAGAAAAAAGATTCAAATAATTCTCAAAGATATAAAAATCACCAATATAAAAGATGTTCAACTGAGAGGGAAGAGGATAAGAGATTTAATTTTGAGGGCTGAATTACCTAAAAAATTAAAAGAAGAAATAATTGATGCTTACCAGAAGTTATCAAGAAAATATAATAGAGATAACGTTGATGTAGCGGTACGTTCTTCAGCTACTGCTGAAGATTTACCTCAAGCTAGTTTTGCCGGTCAGCAAGAAACTTTTTTAAATACAGTAGGAGAAAAACAACTTTTAGAAGCAGTCAAAAAATGTTTTTCCTCACTTTTTACTGATCGAGCAATTGTTTATCGAGAGGAAATGAAATTTGACCATCTAAAAATCGCATTAAGTGTAGGAATACAGAAAATGGTTCGTTCTGATTTAGGAGCAGCTGGAGTGATGTTTTCTTGCGATACAGAAAGCGGTTTTGCTGATGTTGTTTTGATAAATGCTAGCTATGGGTTAGGAGAAAATGTGGTTAAGGGAAATGTTGAACCTGACCAATACTATGTTTTTGAAACAACTTTAAAAAAAGGATTTCAGCCAATTTTAGAGAAAAGGTTGGGGTTAAAACAAATTAAAATGGTCTATAACAAAGACCCTAAAAAGCCAACCAAAAACATTAAAGTACCATTAAAAGATAGAGAAAAATTTGTTTTAACTGATGAAGAAATTTTGAACCTAGCCAAATGGTCTATTTTAATAGAAGACCATTATAAAAGATCTATGGATGTAGAGTGGGCGAAAGACGGTAGAGATGGGAAATTATACATTGTTCAAGCCAGGCCAGAAACCGTTCAAAGCAGACGAGATGTAAATTTTTTAGAAGAATACATTTTAGATAAAAGAAAAGCAAAGAAAATATTGATAACTGGATTAAGTATTGGGAATAAAATTGGCCAAGGAAAAGTAAATCGAATAATGAACGTTGAAGGGATAAAGAAATTTAAAAAAGGAGAAGTTTTAGTAACTGATATGACCGATCCTGATTGGGTGCCGGCAATGAAGTTAGCGGCAGCAATTGTTACTGACAAAGGCGGCAGAACCGCTCATGCAGCTATTGTTAGTCGGGAATTGGGAATTCCTTGTATTGTTGGAACCAATCGAGCGACTGAAGTTTTAAAAACTGGCAAAGCCGTAACTGTAAGTTGCGCCGAAGGAGAAACAGGAAAGGTTTATGAGGGAATTATCCCCTTTAAAATTAAAAAGATAAACATTGCCAACTTTAAAAAACCAAAAGTAAAGATAATGATGAATCTGGGAGAACCAGATCAAGCTTTCGGTTTAAGGTTTATTCCTAATGACGGAGTAGGATTAGCTCGGGAAGAATTTATCATTGCCAACAATATTAAAATTCATCCTTTGGCCCTCATTAATTATAAAAGATTACCCTTTGAAGTAAGAAAAAAAATTAACAGATTAACTATTGGATTTAAAAATAAAACTCAATTTTTTGTTGAAAAGTTAGCTGAAGGAATTGGAAAGATTGGAGCCGCTTTCTATCCAAAACCAGTAATTATTCGATTTTCTGATTTTAAATCAAATGAGTATGCTCAATTATTAGGAGGTAATCTCTTCGAGCCTAAAGAAGAAAATCCAATGTTAGGTTGGCGAGGAGCTGCTCGTTATTACGATCCCAAATTTAAAGAAGCCTTTTTACTTGAGTGCCAGGCTTTAAAAAAAGTTCGAGAAAAATTTGGTTTAAAAAATATCTGGGCAATGGTTCCTTTTTGTCGAACAATTGAAGAAGGAAAAAAAGTATTAGAAATAATGAAAGAGGCGGGATTAGAAAAAGGGAAAGACGGTTTAAAGGTTATTGTGATGTGCGAAATTCCTTCTAATGTTATTTTGGCTGATAAATTTTTAGAAATTTTCGATGGAATGAGTATTGGCTCAAATGACCTTACCCAACTTATTTTGGGTTTAGATAGAGATTCAGCTCAGGTTGCTAAAGTGGGAGATGAGAGAAATCCAGCTGTAAAAGAAATGATTGCCAAAGTAATTCAAGAATGTAAAAAAAGAAAAAAATATGTTGGAATTTGTGGTGAAGCTCCTAGTTACTATCCTGAATTCGCTGAATTTTTAGTCAAAGAAGGGATAGAATCAATTTCCTTGAATCCTGATACAGTTATTAAAACAACCTTATTAATTACCAAAAAAGAAAAAAGATGAAGTACGATGTTATCACTTTTGGGTCAGCCAGCCGAGATATTTTTTTAAGAGCTAAAGAGTTTCCTATTGGTGATTTTAAACAAGACCATATTGAAAAAGAGATTTTATTACCATTTGGTTTAAAGGTTGAAATAAAAGATATTCATTTTCATTCCGGAGGCGGAGGAACAAATACAGCTGCTACTTTCGCTGCTCAGGGATTTAAAGTAGCTTTCTGTGGCACAATTGGCAAAGATCCGGAAGGAGAAACTATTTTGAAAGAATTAAAAGAAAAAAGAATCGAAACTAAATTCATTTTAAAGACCGACAAAAAACCAACTAATTTATCGGTAATTTTTTCTACTCCCCAAGAAAGAACAATTTTGGTTTATAGAGGAGCCTCGGAAATTTTGGATGCTTCCCAAATTTCCTGGTCTCAAATCAAAAATACTGAATGGTTTTATTTAGCACCCCTTACTGGGAAATTAATTGAGGTTTTCAAGAAGACAATAGACTTTGCTAAAAGAAATAAGATTAAAATAATGGCAAATCCAAGTATTGCTCAATTAAAAATGTCTCCCAAAATTTTATATCCTCTTTTGAAAAAGATTGATATTTTAATTCTCAATCAAGAAGAAGGTCGAATCCTAGTAAAAAACTCTTCCTTAAAAGGAGAAGAACTAATTAAGAAGATTAAGAAATTTTTTCCTGGCATTTTAATTCTAACTAATAGTGATTGCAAAGTTTTAATATCTGAGGGAAAATTTTTATATTCAGCCTTGCCTTTAAAAATAAAAGTTTTAGATAAAACTGGAGCTGGAGATGCTTTTGGGGCTGGATTTTTATCAGGGTATATTAAAAACAAAGGAGATATAATAACTTCTACTCAATTAGCAATTGCCAACGCTGCTTTCTGTCTGAGAAAATGGGGAGCTAAAGAAGGGATTCTTAAAAAAAATCAAAAATTTAAAAAGATAAAAGTAAGAAAGGAAAAATTATGAAAAGCCTTAAATATTATTTGGAGAAAGCGAGAAAAGAGAAATGGGCAATTGGTCAGTTTAATTTTTCTAATCTAAAAATATTAAAAGCTATAATCCAGGCAGCCAAAGAAAAAAAATCTCCAATAATTGTTGGGACTTCAGAAAGAGAGAGCAAATCAATAGGAATTTCACAAGCGGTAGCTTTAGTAGAAAGTTATCGAAAAGAAACAGGGCTTCCTATTTTTTTAAATCTTGACCACGGAAAATCTTTCAATTATATTAAAAAAGCGATTAATGCAGGTTATGACGCAGTTCATTTTGACGGCTCAAAGTTACCCCTTAAAGAAAATATTAAAATTACAAAAAAAATAGTAAGATATGCTCATAAAAAAAATATTTTGGTTGAAGGAGAGGTAGGTGTAATTGGTAGTGTTTCAGATAGAAAGGAAGTTTTAACCGACCCTTTAGATGCTTTAAAATTTGTCGAAGGGACAAAAGTAGATAGTTTAGCAGTTGCTATCGGAAATTTACACGGAATTAGGATTTCGGGAATTAATCCTAATTTGAATTTAAAGAGATTAGAAGAGATAAAAAAGAAAGTGGAAATTATTCCTTTGGTTTTACATGGTGGCTCAGGAACACCCAAAAAAGATATTAAAGCTGCTATAAAATTAGGAGTAGTTAAAATAAATGTGAATACGGAATTGCGAATAGCTTATACAAATACTCTAAGAAAAGTTTTAAAGAAAAAACCAAAAGAAATTACTCCTTATAAATATATGCCAGAGGTAATTAAAGCCGTTCAAGAAGTGGTCGAAGAAAAAATTAAATTGTTCGGTTCAGTAAATAAAATCTAAAATAAAATTATGTTAACCTTAAAAGCTAAAATTAGAAAAGATTTAGGCAAAAAAGTTAAAAAACTCAGAAAAAAGGGAATAATCCCAGCAGTCTTATATGGGCCAAAAATAGAAAATATTCCTTTAGAGGTTGATTTAAAGGAGTTTGAGAAGGTTTATAAAGTAGCAGGAGAAAGTTCTTTGATTAAACTTCAAATCGAGAAAAAAGATTTTTTAGTTTTAATTCATGCTGTGGAAATTAATGCTATTTCTCAGAAACCAATTCATATTGATTTTTATCAACCCCGACTCGATGAAGAAATTACCGTTACCGTTCCTTTGGTTTTTGAAGGAGAAGCGCCAGCTGTTAAAGATTTAGGCGGAACCTTAGTTAGGAATATTCACGAAGTGGAAGTAAAGGCTTTACCTCAAGACCTTCCCCATGAGATTGAAGTCAATATCGAAAAATTAAAATCCTTTGAAGATAGTATTTTAATTAAAGATCTAATCGTCCCAAAAGAAGTAAAAATCCTTAGAGAGCCAGATGAAATCGTTGCTTTAGTTACTCCACCAGAGAAAGTAGAAGAAGAATTAGCTAAACCCGTTGAGGAAAAAGTTGAAGAGGTAGAGAAAGTAGAAGAAGAGGAAAAAGAAAAGGAAGAAGTAGAGGGTGACGAAGAAGAAAAAACTAAATGAACTTTAAGTTTTTCTCTAAAATTATTTCTTTATTCTTATTGGTGGCGATTTTAGTTATGCCATCTTCTTTAACATTAGCTCAAATGACTCCTCAAGAAGAGCGCCAAGCTTTAGAAGAAGA
>CAZVTU010000019.1:0-10323 GCA_964630295.1 uncultured Candidatus Saccharibacteria bacterium | reverse complement strand
TTTAGCTTCCTGGGGACTTACCAAGGGAACTGGTTTTGTTGGTTCAACAACCAGAACAAAACTAAACAGCCTGTTAAGCACTGGAGTGACTGAGGAAGAGGAAGAAGAGGAAGTAGTGGAAGAAGAGGAAGAGGTGCTTCCGACAGCCGAAGGCTTAACCGTAGAATTAGCTGCTGATACCCCAGCTGCTACTACTATCATTTCCGATGGAGGCAACGGTAATGCCGGCTCACAGGCTTTGGTTCCTGCTTTGAAGATAAAGTTTGCTACCCCAGAGGGAAGTTCAGCTAAAGTGACCACCTTAAAGTTAAAGAGATTGGGAATCTGCAGTGATTCGGATACTCCCAATGTTTATCTTTACGAGGGTGACACCAAGATAGCTGAGATGACTTCTCTTTCTTTGGGTGTGGTGACCTTCACTGATTCAGCCGGCCTCTTTACGGTTTCTGGTACTAAGTACATTACCGTAAAGTTTGACCTGCACAAAGACACCACTTCAGGTAAATCTGTCGGATTTGGTATTAATTCAGCTGACGATATTACGACCGATGCTTCTGCAGTAAACGGTACTTTCCCAATTAATGGGAACTTAATGACCGTTGCTACAGTTTCTGATTTCGGTCGTTTAACAGTAGCTACTTCTACCAACGCTGGCACAGTTGATCCCGGAACTACTGGTTTTGAAGCAATGAGATTTACTCTCACTGCTGCTAACCAGAAGATTAAGATTTATTCCGTGAGATTGCGCCAACTGGGTTCCATCCAAACTTCTGATGTAGCTAATTTAGCTCTTTACATTGGAGGTACTCAAGTTGGTTCAACTGTTGAAAGTCTAAGTAGCGATGGTTATGTAACCTTCGACTTGTCCGATTCGCCTTATGAAATTCCAGCTGGTGTTTCCAGAAACGCTTCCTTAAAAGTAGATGTGGTGAATGGTTCAACCAGAAGTATTCAATTCTCTATCCAAAAGCAGACCGACATTGTGGCAATGGATGGTAATTATGGCGTCTATGTCCAACCCGATGCAGGCACCATTGGTTCTTGGAGCGTTCGGGATTCTGTGTCTTGTAACGTTAATTCCGGAACCTTAACCATTACTAGAAGAAGTGATTCTCCTTCTGGTAACGTTGCTTTAAACAGCACCAATGTGTCTTTGGCTAAGTTTGATGTCAAAGCAGTGGGAGAGAGTATTAGAATTAGTCAATTAACCATTAAAGTGGCTTCTTCTACCAATGATTGGACTGATATTACTAATGTCCGAATTTTGGTAGATGGAGTCCAGGTGGGTACTACTCAAACTACTCTCACCAACAACAGCAACACCGCTGTTACTCTGAGCTTTACTGTTCCAGCTGGAACAACTAAAGTTTTAGAGATTAAAGCTGATATCAAATCTTCAGCTAGTGCCGCTGACGCAATTACTGCCGGTGATGGAATTACCGCCAGTTTAGTAGCTGGAAGCAGCAACGCTCAAAGATTAACTTCTTTGGGTACTTTTGATTTCCCAAGTGGAACCACTGCGGGAAATGAAGTAATTGTTGTTTCCGCTGCCTTATCTGCGGCTAAGAACCAATCAGTTGGTGACGTTTCAGCTGTTTATAACCAGACAGACGTTATCATTGGTTCTTACTTAATTACTGCCGGCGCAGCTGAAGGGGTGGACATTTCTAAATTTAGAATTGAAGATTGCGCTTCTGGTACTGCTGCCACTACAAGTGGTACTAACGCTTTAGGAAGAGCCTTTACAAATCTTAAACTCTTCTATGGTTCGACCCAAATTGGTTCTACTGTGACGCCGAACCCAACTGATGCAGCTACTACTTACTATGAGTTTAGTCCTTCAACAGCGCTTTCGTTAGCTGCTGGTCAGACAATCAGAGTTGATTTGAAGGCAGACGTTTTGTCTTCACCAACTTGGACAAACACTGAAAAAACCCAAATTTCTTTAATTGAAGGTACTGGTAAAGTGACAGCTAACGCTGTCAACTTCACCAGTGGAATTGCTGGCCAAGCAATAACTTTAAGCGCAGCTGGTACTCTTTCTGGAGCTATTGATCCTTCTACTCCCGATGCTGCTATTGTAGCAATGGGAGAAACTCAGAAGGTCTTAGGGGTCTGGAAGTTATCAGCTAATAATGTTGAGGATCTCACAGTAAGTAAGATAGTTGTCTTCAATGATGGATCGGCAACCAGTGTAGCCAACTTCACCAACCTAAAGCTTTATTGTGGTTCGACGCAGTTTGGATCTACCGCTGAAGCCTTATTACCAGCCAACGCTGCCATTGCCTTTAACGATCCCTACGCTGCTTTTGGTGGTTCTTGTGTTGTTCCTAAAGGTGGTAATACCATTATCACCTTAAAATCAGATATCACCACTTATGGAAGCGGTGCTCAAGCTGGTGAATATGGTGAATTCTACATTGAAGTACCATCTTCTATTTCTGGTGGAATAACTGATAAAATGACTGCTCGGGGAGCTGGAGATTACGCTAACACAACCGCTGGTTCAAGTACAGCTAATCGAGTCTATCCTTACAGAGACAGTTTAACTGCCTCTTTGGCTTGTCATGGTTCCTGCACTGGCAGAACCAGATCAGCCACTGACAAGATAGCTGACCTTACTTTGACCAGTGTGAATGGTTACGCCAAACTAAGAGCTGCTTTGGATGGGAATGATGAGTCTATAACCGGTTGGGCTACTGCATCGGATGCCTTAATTGACGTCAGTACAGTTGGAGCTTCTACTGCCCAAAAGATTGATGGTACTTACTCCATTCTTTACACCGCTTCTACTACCGGCGCTAGTGGAACTACCACTTTTGCTGTGTTGAATACGGGTACAGCCTTGAATGCTTATTCTAAGCTTTCTCTCTGGTTGTACTCCGATTCTTCAGGAACTGGTACTACTACTGCCCGAACAGTATTTGTCTCTAGCAGTTCTAACTTCGCTGATTGCACTGCTTCCACTACTAGTGGAACTTTGACTGATGCTAAATGGAATTACGTTGAATTAGACCTTCCATCAACATTGACTGCTAGTACCACATATGTGGGTGTCGCCCTGGAGAACCAGGATGCAACTAGTACTGTTACCACTTACATTGATGCCATTAGAGTTTACAATGATTCTATCACTTTAGACATCAGTGGTAATGCTACCGATACCTATATTGGAACTCCTGTTTATCTGAAGACTACGGGCGGAACTACCAAAGCTGTTGGTTACTTTGATTACACTAACAGCAAGATTGTTCTTGTTCCTTCTTCAGATATTTCGGTTAGTTCCTCTGGTACCACCTTGGAGTTAATCACTGATACCACTAAAGTGATTGAGGCAGCAGCTTCTGGTATTTCCAGAACTCTTACTTTGAGCGCTGACTTAGGAACTTACGATCCAACAGGTGCAGGTGACTTCAGATGGTACGATCAAGCAGTTGCTGCAACTAGTCCAATCACTTGGTTGAATGGAGCTAGTCCAATATCAGTCACGATTAGTTTAGCAACCGGTAACTAGTTTGAAGTAGTTTAATTTTTCTTCCGCCTTTCCTTGTGGGCACTGAAAAGCCGCTCCTTGCCGGAGCGGCTTTCAGTTAATAGAACTTTGTGATAAAATATTTCTATGTTAAAATAATTTAATTGTATGAAAAAATTCTGGAAAATATTTTTGATTATAACGATATTCCTGATTTCCCCTTCATTTACTTTAGCAGCCGAGTTGTTAGAAAAAGTAGATTTCTATGTTGATTCCACTTATGATTTAGAGGGTAGAGAAAAAATTACTGCTATTTTAGAAAGAATTACTGATCAACTCTATTTTTATTTCGATGAAAAGTGGTGGGAAGGTTTACCAATCGAAGAACAAAAAGAAGTTAATAAAGCAATTTCTGAATTATCCCAAGAATTTGAAAATACAATTTACCCAATTTTAACTTTAAATTATGGCTCAGAATGGAAACCGGGAATTGACAAAGATCCTAGAATTACTATTTTAATTCATCCAATGATTGATGTTGCTTCAGGATATTTTAATCCTGGTGATGAATATCCTCGGGCACAAGTTGCGAAATCAAATCAAAGAGAGATAATCTATCTAAATTCTAAACAAATTACCAGCCCCCTTAATAAAAGTTTTTTAGCTCACGAGTTTACTCATTTAATAACCTTTAATCAAAAAGAAAAAAAATACGGAGTTTCCGAAGAAGTTTGGTTAAATGAAGCTCGGGCAGAATACAGCCCAACTTTAGTAGGGTATGACGAGATTTATCAGAACAGTTACCTTCAACGAAGAGTAAAGGCCTTTCTAGAAAAACCCCAAGACTCCCTAACCGAATGGCAAGGAAAAGAATCAGATTATGGAGTAGCTAATCTTTTCATCCATTATTTAGTTGATCATTACGGAAAAGAAGTTTTAATTGATTCTTTAAAATCAAACAGAACAGGTATTCATTCTTTAAATTATGCTTTAGAGAAAAACGGTTTTTTAGAAGATTTTTCTCAAATATTTACTAACTGGCTAATTACTGTTTTTATTAATGACTGTCAAGTTGGTTCCAAATATTGTTATTTAAATGAAAATTTAAAAAACCTTAGAGTAACTCCATTTATTTATTTTTTACCTACCACTGGGGAGAGCACTTTAAATGTAGGGTATTTAACTAAAGATTGGGCAGGTAATTGGCAGAAAATTATTGGAGGAAGAGAATCTTTAAAGTTAGAATTTTCAGCAGGAAGCGGAGGTAGATTTAGAGTTCCTTATGTTCTTGAGACAACTGAAGGAAAATCCGTTGGTTTTTTAGAGCTTAATCAATCCCAAAAAGGAACAGTTTATCTAAAAGACGAGAAGATTATTTCTTTAACTCTTATTCCTTCTACCCAAAATAAAGTTTCTAATTTTTCCGAAAATGAGCCTTCCTATCAATTTTCTTGGTCAGCGGTTACAGAAAAATCTTCCGAAGAAGAAGAGGCTTTAATTGCTGAACTTCAAGCTACTATTGCTCGGCTTAAAACAGAGATTGCTCAACTCCAAGCTCAAATTGCAGCAATTTTAGGCCAAGAAATTTATTGCGGAGAATTTAAAAACAATCTTTATTATGGATTAAGAAACAATCAAGAAGTAAAATGTCTTCAAGAATTTTTAAAGTCGCAAGGGCCAGAGATTTATCCCGAAGGTCTAGTGACTGGGAATTTTCTATCTTTAACTAAAAATGCGGTGATTCGTTTTCAGGAAAAATATAAAGAAGAAATCTTAACCCCCCTTGGTTTAGAGAAAGGGACGGGATTTGTTGGTCTAATGACTCGGCAAAAAATAAATTCTTTACTAAATTTTTGAAATTAAGGTTTTCCACTTGACAGAAAAGTTTTAAAAAAGGAAAATTTAATAATAGTAAATATCTCTTAAAATTTTCATGTTAAAGAAAATTTCTCTTCTTTCGGTTTTAATTATTGTTTTCGGATTTCTATTTTTTAACTTTTCTAATTGTCAGGCAGCGGTTTCTGGCACTTCCACTGTCTTAATTCCTGGGATTCCTGAGGCTGGAGGGAAAATTGGAGCTGATTCTGATGTTGCAGTCTTAAGAATAGAGTTATCATCAACATTGAATCCGCCAGAAAATTTAGATAGTATTACCATTACTATTTCTAGTACCACTAACGCCACTCCTACTGAATTATCCACTACCAGTTTTGATTGGGTTGGGGTAGTAAAAGACGGAGATAGTAACGGAGTTTACAGTACACCGCCAGATATTATTTTAGCTACCTCCACTGTTAACGGAATTAATACTACCACTACCATCGATGTATCCTCAGCTACGACCACCCCAGCCGTTGGTTTGTTTTTTCTTGTTGTGAAAACCGCTTCTTCGACTTCTTGGACTGATAATGGTTGGCCAGAAAACGCTAGCGCTACTCGTCAAGCTTTTGATGTAGATCTCCAACCCGACGATATAATAGCTTCAAGTACTCCAGCTAGTGTTAATCCTACTACTACTCAATCTTTTCCAGCTGACACTCATTCTCAAGCACCTGATACTACTAAAATCAGTGCTATTTACCAAAATGGCAATTATCTTTTATTTGATACTGACCAAGCTGGTGGAGTAGGTGAAATGGGTACTCTCGATGTCTATTCTACTTCCAGCGGTATTAACTTAATAGCTACTACTTCACTCAGTCAAAACGGTAATTTCAATCTTAATTTAGGAAACACTTATTATTCTTCTCTCTGGTTAAGTGTTAGAGATGTTGTGGGTAATGCTTCCAGTTCTCTCGTCCAATATAATTTACCCGTTCTGCCACAGGTTACTTCAATTAAAGCTTTTGCTGATAGAATAATTTTTAAGACGAGCAAAAATTTAAGAGGGGATCAGGCAATGACCTGCTCTAACTATATGGTAGCTGGCTCCACCCTTTCTAATTGTGGCCAGCCAGGATATCCTTTTTTGGATTTCTTTGGTAATCAAGTAGTAATCAGAGATTTAACTTTAACAGTCGGTAGTCAAATTAGTTTTTCAGTTTCTGGGATTCAGGATATTGAACCTGAGCAATTCCCCCTTAGTTATTCAACCTCAACCTTATTAGTGGAAGCAGGTTCTGTCCCCAAAATTTCTTCAATTTCGCCACGGGCTACCACTACTGGTAAAACCGTGACCATTTCTGGTTCAAATTTTGGTTTAGCTACCGGTAGTGTCTTTTTTTCCGGCGGTTTTAATCCTCAGACCGGACCCCTACCACCAGTTGAAGCTTCGACTACCAACTGGTCAGATACCTCAATTACTGCCGTTGTGCCAACCGGAGCAAATTCCGGTCCGGTTCAGGTAGTAAGTAATGATGGATTAATCTCAGATATTACCGGGGCTTCTTTCTTTGATGTTTTAACTAATGTTTATTTTAGAATTGATAGCTTGTTGCCAGATGGCAGCACTACTACTCTTTCTACTTCCACTAATCTGAGAATTTTTGTTGGCGGGCCAACCAGCGAAAATGTTTATTATGATGGTGATTCTCAAGGAACAAGTTTTAATACCTCAACCAATATTTATACTATTTCAAATATTTCCTCGAAAGGATTTACTTGGGCTTTTGATGCTTCGGGAAATTATTTATCAGCCCCGGGAACAGAAATTCAATCAAATAACTCAACTAGCAGTCCTCAAGTTTTAACTCTTCAAGGAACCAGCACTTATCAAGTTTCCGGAATAATTACTTTAGGAAGTTCTTGCACTTCCCAAGGTCAAAATAAATTAGTGGCGGTAATGGCTCTGCCAGAAGGAGTAGAGGGAGAAATGGGTCCTGGCGGGCCCCAACCATCATTTTTCCAGACTAATTCTAATTGTACCACTTCTTTTGCTTTAGCTTTGTCAGGGTCAGGAACTTATCGAATAGAAGCTCATTTACCGCCTTTTAGCGGAACCACTCAACTTTTAGATCCTTCAGCTCAAATTATTACAGTTTCCGATGTTTCTCCGACCACCACTGTTGACTTCACTTTTAGCGAAGCTGACCGGAGAATTAGAGGAAAGATCGTCGGAGCCGATGGTAATCCTCTGGATTCTCAAAAATACCAAGAACTTTGGGTAATTGCTTTCCAACCAAAAGAAGGAGGAAAATCATCAGCTAGCCAAGCAAACTCTCAAGGTTATTTTGATTTATATGTAACAGAAGGCGCTTATAAAATTGAAGTGACAGGCCCAATGATGCCTTTCCCAGTCCAAAAGGAAATTTTAGTTGATTCTAGCAGTGATTTTGATACTGATAATACTGGATTTGATATTACAATCAAGCTTGAACCGCCGACTACTTATATTGAAGGTTATGTTAGAGATGGAGCAGGTAACGGTGTTTCTAATGTTGATATTTTCTCTTGGTGCGAAGGGGGACCGGGCGGAGGCCATGCCTTTACCGATTCCCAAGGTTACTACAAAATGTATGTGCCTCCTTGTTCAAATTATCATGTTGGCGGATTTGCCAGAGAGTACGGTGAGTTGTCTGAACAAAGCGGAATTGCGGTTACTCAATCAAGCAATCCAACTGTTAATTTTACTTTGGCAAGCAATAACTTTATCAATGTTTCTGGGACAGTAACCAAAAACGGCTCTCCTTTAAGTAATGTTGATGTTTGGTTAACCCAGGGTGAGTTTGGTATGGGAGTAGCCGGAGCTAGAACCAATACTTCTGGTCAATATAGTATGGGATTAAGGAAAGGACTTTCCAATCTTTACATTCATGCCGCTATTCCCAGTCAAGGTGAAATTTATCGATCTCTTCTTTCAAGTGGAACTCTTAATTCTTCTACTACCAAAAATATTTCTGTTTCTACTGCTATCTTAGAAATTCATCTATCTCCAGGTAATACTTTTGAAGATGTTTTTATTGGTGCCCACTCTGCTTTGGGTCACGGATTTACTGATATTCGAGTTTCAACTTCAACCAATTATGATGTTTATAAAATTGAAGTTCCTTACGAAGTAGGAGGAACACAATACAAGATAGAAGGAGGAATCCCGGCTTTCGGTCCGATTCCGGCCACTAACACTACTATAACCGCTTCAACTACTCTTAATATTGATTTAAGTTCAGTTAGTTTTTATACGGTTTCAGGTACTGTTACAGTGGATAGTGGTACTTCCAGCGATGCCTTTGTTTGGGCTGGTGGGCCCAATGGGGGCGGAGGAACTAAAGTTAATTCTGATGGCACTTTTACTTTAAGATTAAGAGCCGGAGATTATGATATTGGAGTAAACAAAACGGGATATTCGGGTTCAGTTACTAGTACGAGCGTTACTGCCGATATCTCTGGCTTAACTTTAAATTTAACCTCAAATACTAATTCAATTTCTGGAACCGTTCAATACAATTCTACTCCCATTGCTAATGCCATGGTCTGGGCTGATAATGGTTCTGGTGGTTGGGCGGGAGCAGTTTCGGAAGCTGATGGCTCATTTACTTTAAATGTTTCAGCTGGCGAATGGAAAATTGAGGCAGTGGCTGAAGGATATCAATTAGCCACTCCCCTCAGAGTTACTGCTCCAGCTAGCGGTATTACTATCAATTTAACTCCGGTTGATTTTGATCCTCAAAGAAAAGAACAATCAATTAGACCAACTGAAGGTGGAATAATTCAAACATCGGATACTAAAGTGGAAGTACCGAGTGGAGCTTTAGGTTCTGAATCAACTGATGTAGCAATTAGAGTTCAAGATACCATGAAGGTACCTCAAACTCAGGGAGCAAGAATTTTTTCCTCCAAGGCCAAAGAAATAACTGCCTATTATTCAAGCGGAGACAATCAAGGAAGGTCAATTACTAACTTAAATCAGAGCGCCAATATTGAAATAAATTTGACTAAAGCAGAACTTGTTTCCGAAGGAGTGAGTAGTTTAACTGATGCCCAAAATATTAAAATTGGTTATTATGATAGTACCGTCGGTAATTGGGTAGAAATTCCGACAGCCGTTACTTTAACTCCTAGTGATGCCGATTGGTCAAGCTTACAATCAATTACTTTGAAAGGAACCACTCAACACTTCTCCACTTTTGCTCCGACAAAATCAACCGAAGGAGCTCCCCCAGTTCCAACTGGTTTAACTGCTTCAGCTGGTGGCCAACAAATTAGTTTGAGTTGGAACAGCTCTACCGGTGCTACTTTGTATTATGTCTATCGAAAGTCTGGTTCTCAGTACCTCTTTTTAGCAACTACCACCGCCACTTCTTACACTGATACTGGATTAACTAATGGCACAACTTACTATTACAAAGTTTCAGCTGCCAATGAAGCTAACCAAGAATCAGCGGCAACCGAAGCAGTTTCAGCTACTCCGGTATCTTCCTTGGAAGGGGTTGTAGTGGGAGGAGGAGCTCCTCAACCTACTGACACAACTCCTCCAGCTATTAGTCAAGTAGAGGTAGTAATTGGTCAAACCACCGCAACTATTTCTTGGCAGACAAATGAATCTTCGATTTCTTGGATTTTGTACGGGACCAGCACCGATTATGGGTTGGAAGAAAAAACTACAGTTTATACTACTTCCCATTCTTTAACTTTAACTAACCTTTCTCCTTCTACCACTTATCATTATCAAATAAAATCAATGGATACTTCGGGAAATATTGGAACATATACTGATCAAACCTTTACTACCCTTTCCCTTGAAGAAGAAATTGAAAGGGAAGAAGAAATTGAAATAAGTTATCAGTTACCAAAACCGATTTCCCAAATGACAGTAGAAGAAATTTTAGCCGAAATAAATAGAATTCAAACACTAATTTCTCAACTTCAAACTCAATATCAAGAGCTAGTTGGAGAAGCTCCAGCTACTGGTGTTC
>CAZVTU010000018.1:0-10345 GCA_964630295.1 uncultured Candidatus Saccharibacteria bacterium | reverse complement strand
GGAAGATGGTTAGTCGGGGCTTTGGCAAGAATTGCTAAATATCTTGAGTGGCGAGAATTTGTAGTTGCCTTTTTTATTATTGCTATTGCTGCTTCTATTCCAAATCTTTTTGTAGGTATTACTTCGGCTATCCATAAAATTCCTCAGCTTTCTTTTGGAGATATTGTTGGAGGAAATTTAATTGACTTGACGATAGCTGTAGCTTTAGCTGCTTTGTTTGCTAAAGGATTACCAGCTGAAAGTAGGATGGTTCAAACTTCGGCGGTTTTTACAATGTTTATTGCTATTTTACCTCTCCTTTTAATTTTAGATGGGAAATTAGGTAGAGGAGACGCGTTAATATTAATCTTTACTTTTATCTTCTATATTTTTTGGCTTTTTTCTAAAAAAGAAAGGTTTACTAAAATTTATAATGATACAGAAATTCCTATTATAAAAGAATTTAAAATCTTTCTTAAAGATTTAGGAAGAGTAATTCTGGGTCTGTTTTTTTTACTGTTAGCTGCTGAAGGAGTAGTAAGATCAGCTTCTTTCTTTTCTGAGAATTTAGGATTACCTTTAGCTTCGGTCGGGATTTTAATCGTTGGTTTAGGAAATGCTATCCCTGAGACTTATTTTGCTATTGTTGCTGCCAGACGTGCTCAAAATTGGATGATTTTGGGAGATTTAATGGGTTCAGTTATTGTAGCAGCCACTCTGGTTTTAGGAATTGTCGCTTTAATTTGTCCGATTGAAATAACTAATTTTTCACCTTTTGCTATTGCTAGATTCTTTTTGATAATCTCAGCAATGTTTTTCTTATTTTTCGTTCGGACTGACCGAAAAATCACTAAAAAAGAAGCTGTCTTTTTACTTTCACTTTATATATTATTTGTGACAGTTGAAATTCTAACTAAATAATGGTAAGATATTTTTATGAATGATTTAAATTATTTCCTTTTTTTCCTTTTGATTATATCCGTCGGAAGTTTAATATTTTTTCTACTAAAAAAATCAAGAGTCGATGAGAAACAGACAAATACCATCCGTGATTTAGAACGGAGAATAACTGACCTGATGATTAGTCAATTAAAAGAAATTAGAGATAGCCAAAATGGGGTTTCCCGAGCAATGCACGAACAAATCTCCTCTTTTACTAAAGAAGCCACTCAAATAAGAGAAGAAATAAAACAGATGCAAGAAAATGTTAAAGATGTTTCTTCTTTTCAGGAAATTTTTAAATCGCCAAAATTGAGAGGGCAGTGGGGTGAAGCATCTTTAGAATATATTTTATCCCAACATTTTCCTTCAGAATTGTATAAAAGACAATATTTATTTTCTACCGGTGAACAGGTAGACGCAATCCTTAAATTACCTGATGGAAGGATTTTACCCATTGATTCTAAATTTCCTTCAGAAAACTTCGCCAAAATGATAGAGTCAGTTTCAGAAGAAGAAAAAAGAATGTATCAAAAAAAATTTATCGAAGACGTTAAAAACAGAATAAATGAAATAGCTACAAAGTACATTATTCCGGCAGAAAGGACAACTGAGTTTGCTTTAATGTATGTTCCAGCTGAAGCCATTTACTATGAAATAGTTAATAATATTGGAAAAGAGTTTGATTTAGCAAACCACGCTTGGTCAAAGAGAGTGATTCTAACTTCACCAAATACAATTTATTTGACTTTGAGAACAATTGAACATTGGTTTAAAGACACTCAGATTTCTCGCCGGACTCAAGAAATTTTAAAAAGATTAAATAAAATAAACCAAGACGCAGTAAAGCTTATGGATGATTTTAGAAAATTGGGGAGCCACTTAAGAAACGCAGTATCAGCTTATGACTCTTCAGAAAAACGTCTAAATATGTTTTCTGATAAGGTGGAAAGGTTACTTGAAGATAAAGAGCATAAAAAATTAAAATAACAGAATAATACTAAAACTATGTTAGCTGTAATTCGTACTGGTGGAAAACAATACGTAGTCTCACCAGGACAAAAAATAAAAATTGAAAAAATCGATAAAAAAGAAGGAGTAGAAATAACCTTTAATGAGGTTTTGTTATTGGAGAAAAATAAAAAAATAGAAATCGGTACCCCTACTATTAAAGGGGCTAAAGTAATTGGGAAAGTATTAAAACAAGGAAAAGGGAAAAAAGTAATTATTTTTAAGTACAAACCTAAAAAACGTTACAAAGTAAAAAAGGGTCATCGCCAACCCTATACTGAGGTAGAAATAAAAACCATAGACTATAAACCTTAAACTATAAACCATTTATTGTTTATTGTTTATTGTTTATTGTTTAAAGTTTAATGTTTAATGTTCCCTTCGGCTCTCAAGGGCCGAAGATAGGGTTTCTTCATCGGCATATTCTAATTCAGCTCCAACTGGTAATCCACGGCCAAGTCGGGTGATTTTTTTATTTAGGGGTTTTAATAATCTTTCCAAGTATAAAGCGGTGGCTTCTCCTTCAGTAGTTGAATTAGTGGCAATAATAATTTCTTTTATTTCAGGATTTTTCGCTCTCTCTAAGAGTTGTTTAGTTCTTAAATTTTTAATGTCGGCTTTTTTTAAGGCAGACACGGTGCCTCCTAAGATAAAATAAAGGCCTATATATTTTTTTATTTTTTCAATAGTAAGTAGATCTGGTTCTTTTTCCACAACACAAAGTAAAGATTTATCTCTGTTGGGATTTCGGCAAATTTCACAGAGTTCTCCTTCGTCCTCAAAAGGATAA
The DNA here is from genome assembly GCA_964630295.1 of uncultured Candidatus Saccharibacteria bacterium. Classification (GTDB taxonomy): domain Bacteria; phylum Patescibacteriota; class Minisyncoccia; order Minisyncoccales; family RBG-13-42-11; genus CAZVTU01. The sequence goes on along the minus strand of CAZVTU010000018.1, from coordinate 7,626 downwards.
AAACACAATTTACAAAGCTTAACTTTTTCTTTTAAGTTGGTTATCGAAGAAGTCAAGTTTTCGATTTCCTCCTTTTGTAATTTTAATAAATAAAAAACAAAGCGGGCAGCTGTTCTGGGACCCACTGTCGGAAATTTTGAGAATAAATCAATTAATTTTTGAATAGATTTAGGATACACGTAGCTATTCTTCTGAATAATACCCCTTTTCTAAATTTCGAAAAGCTACTCGACTTTCATCGAAATATAACTCAACTTTTCCTACTGGTCCATTACGATGCTTTGCAATAATAATATCAGCAATACTTTTTCTAGTCGTGTCAGGTCTATATCTATCTTCGCGATAGATAAATAAAACCACGTCAGCATCTTGTTCAATAGCCCCTGTTTCTCTTAAATCAGATAATCTTGGAATCTGAGGAGATCTTTGTTCTACTGCTCTCGATAATTGAGAGAGAGCTAAGACCGGGACATTAAGTTCTCTGGCTAAGGATTTTAAAGAACGGGAGATTTCTGTCATTTGTTGGACCATACTGACCTGAGTATTCCTTGGTTCCATCAATTGTAAATAATCAACGATAATTAACCCTAACCCTTTTTCAACTTGTAATCTTCTTGCCATTGCTCTCATTTGAAGGATATTTGAAGAAGCAGCGTCATCGATATAAATTGGAGCTTCAGATAGTACCCCTAAAGCTCGTTGAATCCTAGCGAAATCATTATCATCGCCGTCACCAGAAAGTTTACCTGTTCTGAGACGCCAGAGGTCAATGCCAGCCTGATCAGCAATTAATCTATCAACCAGTTGGTCTCGAGACATTTCTAAACTAAAAATTCCAACCGGTGCTTTTTCAGAAATTGCAATATGACTAGCTATATTTAATGCTAAGGCACTTTTTCCAAGGGAAGGACGTGAGGCTAAAACTATTAGATCAGATTTTTGAAGACCAGCCAAAATATTATCTAAATCAGTAAAACCGGTTGGCAGCCCTCTTAGCCCTTCTTTTCTTTTTGATAATTTATCAATTCTATCGAAGGCATCTTCAAGGGTTGTTTTAACTGAGAGGAAATTTTGAGAAAGTCCTCTTTGGGCAATGCTGAAAATTTTTTTCTCTGCTTGATCTAATAAAATTTCTGGATCTTCGGTTTCATTATAACCTAAGGCGGCTACTTCTGAGCCAGTATTAATTAAATCTCGAAGAATGCGTTTTCTTTGGACAATTTTGGCATAATTTAGAATATGACTGGCAGTGGGAACAGTATTTATTAATTCACTTAGATAACTATTTCCACCAATCTCTTCTAATAATCCCTTCTCTTTTAAACGATTAGCAACACTTAAAAGATCAATTGCCTCCCCCTTACTAAAAAGTTCCTGACAGACCTTATAAATTTCTTGGTGAGAATTTCGGTAAAAATCCCGATGATCGATGAAATCTGCTACCTTGGTAATGGCATCCTTATCAATCATTAGACAACCCAAAAGCGATTTTTCGGCTTCAATATTCTGAGGAGGAAGTTTATCGGGTAACTCAAAATTTGGAGAGTTATTATTCATCGGTTATAATATATCAAATATGGCTAAGAAACTCAAGGTAGGTTTAATATCTTTCCATTCTTTTTTACATCCAGGAGGAGTAAAACGTCATATTTTAGGATTACACAATGAATTTAAAAAAAAGGGTATCAAGTCAAAAATTATTGTTCCTCGAAGGTCAAGAAAAGAAAATTATGGTGAAGATGTAATTTTATTGGGAACCTCTTTCCCTCTTCCAGTAGCTGGAACCCAGGCTGATTTATGTATAAATTTTAACCCCTTCGCTATAAGAAAAGTTTTAAGAAAAGAAAAATTCGATATTCTTCATTTTCATAATTTTGGTTTCCCTTCAGCTGTTCAAATTTTGGAATGGTCAAAATCTCTTAATATTTTAACTCTTCATGCCAATCTTGAAGGAAGTAGTTTTTTAAAGATATTTCCTGGTTTTCTTTATATTTTTAATAAGATCTGTCAATGGAAAATAGATGGATTAATTGGGGTTGCTCCTTTAAACCTTGAGATTCTAAAAGATTATAAGGGGCCAAAAGTAGTGATTCCAAATGGAATAAATTTAAATGAGTTTAATCCTCAGGTTCCTAAATTAAAAAAATTTTCTGATGGAAAAATTAATATCCTATTTCTTGGTCGAATCGAAGAAAGAAAAGGGTTAATTTATCTACTCAGAGCTTTCAAAATTTTAGAAAAGAAATTCTCGAACTTAAGATTAATTGTAGTAGGTGAAGGACCACTAAAAGATGACTGTCAAAAATGGGTGAAGAAAAATCGGCTAAGAGAAGTAATTTTTGAAGGTGAAAAAAGGGGAGAAATAATCCCAAGATATTATCAAACTTCTGACATTTTTGTAAGTCCTGCTATTTATGGTGAAAGTTTTGGTATTGTCTTAATTGAGGCTATGGCTTCGGGTATTCCGGTAGTGGCTTTTGCTAATCAAGGATATAAAGGGGTATTAGAAAAAGGTAAAGGTAAAAGGTTTTTAATTAAACCGAAAGATTATAAAACTTTAGCGAAAAAATTAGAAATTTTAATAAAAAACCCCCGATTAAGAAAAGAAATGGGGGAGTGGGGACGAATCGAAGCTCAAAAATATTCCTGGCCCAAGATAGCTGACCAAGTCCTAGCATTTTATCAATTTTGTCAAAAAAAGAAAGTTAAGACTTAAAGTTTATTGTCTAAAGTTTAAAGTTTTTTAAGTTTCGGTCCTTCTTTGGTATCTTCAATCCACCAACCCATTTTCTTAATTTTTTTTCTTATTTTATCAGCTTTTTCCCATTTACCCTCTTTCCTATATTTTTCTCTGTGCTTGGCTAAGCTTAGCACAAGAGGAGGAAGTTTTTCTTTTGGTTTTGGCCAGAAAATGAAATTAAAAACTTTATCAACTTTTTTCAAAAATTCTAAAATCTTTTTTGTGTCAGTAGAGGATAGTTTATCTTTAGCGATTAGAGAGTTGCCCTTATTTACTAGATTAAAAATTACGGCAATAGCTTTTGGGGTATTAAAATCGTCTTCCATTACTTTATTAAACTCTGTTTGGAATTTTGAAATTTTTAGGTTTTGAATTGTAGTTTTGACTTTTGAGTTTTGACTTTTGACTTTTGTTATGAATTCATCAATTCTTTCTAATTCTTTTTTGGTTTGCAAGATTATCTTTTCGTTATAATCAATGGGGGAGCGATAGTGATTTTTAATGATTAGTAACCTCAAGAGACGAGGAGAATATTTTTCCAAAAAATCTTTAATTGTAATAAAATTTCCAAGAGATTTAGCCATCTTCCGACCTTTAACTGTTAAAAACCCAGAATGAATCCAGTATCTCACCATGGGGCTTTTATTAGAAATTGCCTCCATTTGAGCGATTTCAGCTTCGTGATGGGGAAAAATTAAATCTTGAGCCCCTCCGTGAATATCATATTGAGGACCAAAATATTTTTCAGTAATTGCGGTATCTTCGATATGCCAACCCGGTCTTCCTTTACCCCAGGGACTGGACCAGGCAGGTTCTCCAATTTTTGATAGTTTCCACAAGCAAAAATCTCCTTTATTCCGTTTTTCTTTAGCCTCATCAATTCTGGAGATGGCGTCTTCAGCCTGAATTATTGTTCTTCTTGATAATCTTCCATAGTTTTTGAATTTCTTAATATCATAGTAAATTCCATCTTTGATTTGATAGGCATAACCTTTTTTCAAAAGTCTTTCAACTTGACTAATAATTTCTTTAATGTGGTTGGTAGCTCTGGCGTACCTTGTTACACTATCAATTTTTAAAGTTTTCATATCTTTCAGATATTCTTTTTCGAAATCTCTAGCTATTCTCTGAACAGAAACTTTTTTTTCTCTAGCTCTTTTAATAATTTTGTCATCAATATCAGTAATATTTTGAAGGTAAAAAACATCGTACCCTTTCTCTCTGAGGTATTTAACAATCGCATCAAAAACAATATAGGTCCTGGCATGGCCGAGGTGAGAGTAATCGTACACCGTCGGCCCACAGACAAAAAAGTTAACCTTCTTACCCTTTCTTGGCTGAAATTTTTCTTTTTTCCTAGATAAGGTATTGTAGATTTTCAGCATATTATTTTATTTTATCACCTTTTGATTTTTTGGGAAATTTATGATAAAATAGCTTAACATTAGCCACACCAATTATGAAAAAAATTGACATTATTTTAGCTTTAGGATGCGGTGAAGTTATCGCCTGGTTCTTTTACAGTATACTGGAGAATTTGGGAGTTAGGATAAACTTTCTGAATTGGATTTTAGCAGTTTTTACTCCATTTCTAGCTCTTTTCTGTCTTTGGGTAAGCTGGCTTTTAGGAAAGAAATTTTTGTGGATCTTTCAGGCAGCGAAATATCTTTTAATTGGAGTTTTGGCTACAATGGTTGATCTGGGTATATTAAATCTCTTAATGTTGGTTTCAGGAATTGCTTCGGGGATTTTTTATTCAGTATTTAAAGGAATTTCTTTTATCGTGGCTACTTGTAGTAAATATTTTGGAGATAAATTTTGGGCATTTGAAAAAATGGAAAAGACTGAGATGGGAAAAGAGTTCGGCCAATTCTTTTTAGTCACCTTAGTTGGTTTTGGAATTAATGTTGGATTTGCATCTTTGGTTGTTAATGTAATCGGTCCCCAGTTTGAAATAACACCGAAACTTTGGGCTAATGTTGGTGGAATTATTGCGGCGATTTCTGCTGCTGCTTGGAATTTTATTGGGTATAAATTTATTGTTTTCAAAAAATAATTTTATTTTATGAATAATTTAGTTCTTTATCGAAAGTACAGACCCCAAAAATTTTCCGAGATTATTGGACAAGAACACATTGTTCAAACTTTAACTAACGCTATTTTATCAGGAATTATTTCCCATGCTTATTTGTTTTCCGGTCCCCGAGGTAGTGGAAAAACCACCATAGCTAGGCTTTTAGCCAAATCACTCAATTGTCAAAACCGGAAAAATAATGAGTTCGAACCCTGTAATCAATGTGAATCTTGTTTAGAGATAATAGAAAACAGGTCTTTAGATTTAATAGAAATTGATGCCGCTTCTCATCGCGGAATTGATGAAATACGAGAATTAAGAGAAGGAATAAAATTTGCTCCCACCAAATCAAAATATAAGGTATTCATTATTGATGAATCACACCAATTAACGAAAGAAGCGGCTAATGCTCTTTTGAAAACTTTAGAAGAACCTCCCCCTCACGCAATTTTCATTTTAGCCACCACCGAAATTCATAAAATGCTTCCAACCATTATTTCTCGCTGTCAAAGATTTGATTTTAGAAAATTGACAATCCCAGAAATTATTAAAAGATTAGATGTAATCGCTAATAAAGAGAAAGTTAAAATCGAAGAACCGGCCCTGGAATTAATAGCCTTAAATTCCGAGGGTTCAATTAGGGATGCTGAAAGTTTGTTAGATCAAGTGTTAACGTTTCATGGTTCTTTTAATAAAGAAGGTGGTATTAAAATGGAGGATATTAAAAATTTATTAGGACTGGTCGAAATAAATTTGGTAAGTAATTTTTTTGATCTCCTTTCCCAAAAAAAGGCATCTCAAGCAATTAACTTTTTACAAGATATCGTTGATAAAGGCTCCGACCTCCAAGAATTTACTAAAGCATTTATTAATTATTTAAGGCAAGTTTTAATATTAAAAATAACTGGGATAGAAACAGCCAACCCAATTATAACTGGTTTAACTAAGGAAGAATTTGAGAGGCTTCAAAAACAAACAGTGATTTTAAAAGAAGAAGAAATTCGCCGAATTTTAAACCTTTTCTTAGAAGCTGAAAATCGAATGAAATATTCTTCCATCCCCCAATTGCCTTTGGAGTTAGCTATAATTGAAGCTTGTGGAATTATTTAATGCGGGGTCGTCTAATGGTAGGACAGCGGCCTTTGGAGCCGTTAATCTTGGTTCGAGTCCAAGCCCCGCAGCAAATTATGACTCAAGATAAGTTTGAAAAATTGGTAAATGAGGGAATTGAAGCTATTCCCAAAAAGTTTTTAGAGAAGTTAGATAATGTTGAGATTGTAATTGAGGACACGCCTACCCCTTATCAATTAGAAAAACTAAGGGCCAGAAAGGGCTTGTTTATTTTTGGTTTGTATGAGGGCGTTCCTAAAACAAAAAGGTGGCATTATGGCCAGGTTTTGCCAGATAAAATAACCATTTTTAAAAATCCGATTGAGAAATCGGCCCGTTCAGAAGAAAATATAAAAGAAATTGTTAAAAATACTATTTGGCACGAAATCGCTCATCATTTCGGTATGGATGAAAAACAAGTAAGAGAAGCAGAATCTCGTCGAAGAAAAACTTGATTTATTTAGAAAAAAGAATTAAGTAAAAATAAGGAGGAAATACCACTTAAATCCAGAACCTTTCCAATAAAACATAGAGGAATAGGAGGAGAAATGAGTATGCAATCAAAGGGGTTACTCTTGTTGGCATCCACGATAAGGAAAGAGAATTTTCATCCCCACCACTATCAAGGAGCCCGAATCCCTTTAGATGTCATTAACGTCTTAACCCAACCCCGAAGGACCTTTGAAGAAATCGAAATTCTCGCCGAAGATATCGCTGCTAAAAACTTAATGCATCCTCTACTTATTGCTCGATTTAATCCAGAAAGCTGCCAGCGGTATCTCGAAGTAATTAATCTCCTTTGGGGTACTACTTATCAAATAGCTGAACTTACCAGTGTTGAAGAAAAAGATGGAGATATATTCTATATTCTTCTTGCTGGTGAACGCCGGCTACGAGCCTGTAAATATCTTCAAGAAGTGGGCTGTGAGTGTTGTCGAGAAAAATTTGGCCCAGGCGGTTGCTACAAGCGTCATTTCGGTGACCAAAGGGTGGATGTTCGTCTTTGTGTTGATATCTCACCATTAGAAGCCCTTTTCGTCCAAGCCTCAGAGAATATTCATATGAGAGTTCCACCTCATGAAGAGGCACGTTTCTATTCCGAACTCTTCCACCTTGTCAAGCAAGCAAAGCCAGATTATCCTCTAAGTCAATTTGCTCGGCAAGTAGGAAGAAATCCCGAGACTGTCAGGGAAGCGATAAGATTCTGTTTATTACCAAAAGAAATACAGGATTTTGTCGCAAAAGGTCAGATTTCTTACGGAATAGCTTGCGAGATTGCTCGGATTCACACACAATTAGAGATGGATGAAAGAGCACTAAGATGGTGGGCATTGAGAGCAATAACCGGTAACTATAAAGTGCCGGAATTTCGAGAGATGGTTAGTAAATTCCTTCGGGAATATAATTCTGGCCAAATCTCACTTTTTGGTGAAGCACAAGAAAAACAGTTGCGGAGATTCTACTTCCGTCGGGTGGTTGAACGACAATTCATTGTGGCAATCTGGAACTTTATTTACTACTTCACTCGAGTGCTTTTCTTGTTTCAGACAGGGAAGCTCGGTAAAGGGGATTCACCATTTTCTGAAAAAAGTCCATTGAGAGTTTACCGGAAGTTAATTGATATTGCCGAAAAGCTTCTACCACACTTCTGGGATCTTCTTCGAAAAGAAGAAAGAGAGAAAGCTCAAAAAATATTCCAAGA
>CAZVTU010000017.1:7819-11212 GCA_964630295.1 uncultured Candidatus Saccharibacteria bacterium | reverse complement strand
CATAAGTGGGCTATTTTGAAATTAGCTCGAACATTTTTCGGTAATCGCTTATTAATTATTCCCGACAATCCTCAGGATATTTTGCGTACTCATCATGACCATAAACAGGTCCAAGATAAATTCTACCTACTTCATTTCCTTTAGAGTCAAAGCCTATCGCGTAGAAATTACTCATATAGAGTATGTCCGGAAGAGAGACTTCCCATTGGTTATCTTTCTTTATCGTTTCCTTTTCCGTATATGGCATGTCTTCCATCCCTGTACCAGTCGGAATACGCCAAAACTCCACCCTGCTTAAATTTTCTCCTTTAGCTACCGCTTTTGCTCCCTTGGGATAAATAATCCATCCAGATTCCCCCATGCATGAAGGAATAATTTCAAAGCTTAGAAGTTTAGCTTCTTCCATTTTTTCTTCCGTCCCCTCTTCTGGAGTTGGCCAAAATTTATAAAGTAAAAATCCACCGATAATTAAAATAATCACAACTATAACCCAAATTTTAGAAAAAGATTGATTGTACATAATTTATATTTTATTAGGTTTCCTGTAGGACCTTTCAATTATTTTATAGCACTTTGGGCAATCTTTGAATAGATAACTGTTTTAACAAACACGAAAGGCGAGGTATAAACGAGCTAAGCTCTCCCTCGCATCTAAAGAAGTTGGACTGCCTCGATTATCGCTGATAACCCTAGCCAGTATATCTGTCCTTGTGCTCTTTTCCGCAATTTTCATGGGTACTTCTTATTCTGTACTTTCCGCGGAGCGGCGAAGCGGAAAGCTTGACTAATTCTCGAAAGTGGGCAATAGAGGATTTGAACCTCTGACCTCTGCAATGTGAGTGCAGCGCTCTAACCACTGAGCTAATTGCCCAAATTATAAAATAATAATATCAAAATTATTCTGGTTTTTCAAATATAAAGGGCAGCTTCTTCTTTTGACTTTTTATTGAAACTGCCCTATAGAAAATTTGTGGTTGCCCCAATAAAGTTTTGGTTCAAGAATTCTACTATCCTGTCGTTATCATCGAAGAATAGCTCAATCTTTTCTCTTTTAATGGTTTCTAACTTCCTTAGTTTTGTCCCTTTCCCAAACCCTACACAAAATATCTCGTTGTAAGGAACGCCGTGACGCTTAAGCCACCTCTCACTGAGCTCTGTCATCCAAGAAGGCCTGGCCGAAATAATTATTATCTGGTGGCCGCTATTTTCTATCTCTTTCAATCCTGCTATCACTCTTTTGTTTGGAGTCATCAGTAATACTAAAGGAACCAAAAATATAAATAGCCATGAGGGCAACCTTAGGCTAGGATTGTAGAGACCAGCCCGAGAAATAATACCATCCAAGTCAACTCCTACTTTCAAGCTTCACCTCCTATTGAGTTGTAAAAAAGTATCTCTACTATAAACGATTTTTCTTAAAAAGTCAATTCTTTGTAAATTTTTAAAAAAATCGTTAAAATGAAAAAATAAACCTATGCAAGTCTTTGAATTTCACTTTAATCCTAAAGCTAAAAGCGATGTTATTTTTGATAGTTTTTGTTTCGAGCCAGAAAATATCTATGAAAAAAGATTGGGTAGTTTATATATGATAGGGACGCTAAAAAATGTTCTACCACAAAATGTTCGATTTCTTGAAAATTTAGCCAGAGTTATTAAAGAAAAATTTTACAAAACAGTTTCAGCAACGCCAGAAAAATCATTGCGAGAATCATTAAAAATAGCCAATGATCATTTGGAAAAAATTGCCAAAAGTGGTGATGTCAGTTGGTTGGGAAATTTAAATTTCGCGGTCTTTACTCTCCGCAATTTTGAATTAAATTTCGCTAAGGTTGGAGATCTAAAAGTTTTTTTATTAAGAAAGGGGCATATAATTGACATTGATCAAAAATTAAAGTTTGAAGATTTTGAACCCTATCCTTTGAAAATATTCGGCAATATCGTCTCGGGGAAACTAAGCGAAAATGACATGATTCTAACTTTAACTAAAGAAGTTTATGAAACCTTTTTAAAAGAAGATTTATTAAATGAAATAGCTAATCTCTTTCCTTTTGACCAAAAAAAATTAAAAGAAACCTTTAATTCGAAAAAAGAAAAATTATCAACAACTTCCGGAGTTTGTTTATTAATCGCTTTAACGAAAGAGATGCCAGTTAAAGAAAGAGAGATGCTTGTTGAAAAGAAACCCCTTTTAAAATTTTCTTTCAAGAAGGTTTTCTCTCCATTAATTAAAATCTTTAAACTACCAAAAATTTCTTTTAAAAAACCGGAAATTTCTATTAAGAAACCAGTTTTAAAAGCTCCTCAAATTAAATTAAAAGTAAAAGTACCGAGAATTAAAATTCTTTCTTTTAAATTACCTGAATTTAGACTAAAATTTCCTTCTTTTCAACAAAATAAAAATTTAAGTTTAGTCTTATTTTTAATTGCTTTTTTAGCTTTAGGATTTTTTATTTTCAGCAAGCTCGAAGAAAAACAATTAAAAGAATATCAGGTTCAATTGGAAGAAATTCAAGAAAAAGTAAATTTAGCAGAAACTTATTTGTTAGTTGGAAAAACAAATCCCCAAGCTGAAAAAAAAGCTAATTCTCTATTTAAAGAAAGCTGGCAAGAAATTTCTCCTTTAGTAAATATCGCTTCAACCTTTCCTTCGAATTTTACCAATCAGGTTTTAAATTTAGAGAAAACTATTACCTCAAATCTCTCCCAATTAAATAAATTAGAAGCCATTGAAAATCCCCAACTTCTCTTCGAATTTAAAGCAAGAGAGTATATTCCTCATAAATTAGTTTATTTCAAAGAGAAACTGTATTTCTTTAGTCCATACTCTAAAAATATCTTTGAATTAACTAAACAAGGAGAAGGAAAATTGTTGTCAACCGACAAAAAATTTAATTTAGCTACTTCCCTATCTGATTCTCTCTTATTTTTCTCTAAACCTGACCAATTAATTGTTTTTAAAGATGGTCAATTTAATAATCCTAACATTCTTCAATCTCCTTATTCTAATTTTAATTTCACTCAACTTTCCTCTTATCAATCGAATCTTTACTTTTTAGATAAAAATGCTGGGGAAATTGTTAAATATCCTTATTTAGGAAATCTCCGTTGGAGTTCTCCTCAAATATGGTTAAAGTCAGAAACAAAAAAAGCCACTAATTTTCGGTCAGTGGCAGTCGATGGATCGGTTTGGGTCCTAACTAAAAATAACTCAATTGAAAAATATTATGCTGGGAGATTGGTAAAAACTATGAAGTTAGAAATCTTCCCAGAGCCCAAATCTCTGATTAAAATTTTTACTTCAGCTCAATTACCCTATCTTTACATTCTCGAACCAAATCAAAAAAGATTAATCATTCTTGATAAATCTGGCCAGATTAAGAAGCAATTCCAAAG
>CAZVTU010000017.1:0-7719 GCA_964630295.1 uncultured Candidatus Saccharibacteria bacterium | reverse complement strand
TTTGCTCCAACTGCCTCAAACTTCTTCTTTAATTCTTCAGCCTCTTCTTTTTTAACATTTTCCTTAACTACTTGAGGACCGGAAGTTGCCGCATCAACTAAATCCTTAGCTTCTTTTAAGCCTTTTTGAGTTGCGTCTCTAACCACCTTAATTACTTCAATCTTTTTATCTCCAACGCTAGTCAGAACTACACTGAATTCACTCTTTTCTTCCGCTGCTGGAGCCCCAGCCTCACCACCTGTTGGAGCTGCTGCTACCGCTACTGGAGCTGTGGCTGATACTCCAAATTTCTTCTCTAAAACCTTCACCAATTCAGCTAAATCAGAAACTGAAAGTTTTTCAATCTCTTCAACTAATTTCTTAAATTTTTCTGGCACCTCAGCCTTTTCTTCTTTTGATTCGTTCTCTTGAGTAGTTTTTTCTTTTTTTTCTTCTGTCATAATTTAATTATTTTTTAATTGCACTAAGAGCATAAATCAGACCTTTTAAATTACCTTGTAAAACATTAACAAATCCCGAAATAGGATTTGATATAGTACCAACCAGCTTTGCCAATAACTCTTCTCTGGTTGGTAATTTTGCTAATTCAATTATTGTTTCTGCTGTAACAAAATTATTATCTAAATAACCACCCAATATTTTTAGGTTCTCATTTTCTTTAGAAAATTGATAAACAATTTTGGCAGGTGCTATCTCATCTTGAAAACTAAAAACTAAAGCTATTTCTTCTTTAAATTTATTTTTATCAAAATCCAGATTTTTCTCTTTAAAAGCAATCTCAGCTAAAGTTTTCTTAGCTACTAAGACATTTCCGTTTATTGCTTTTACTCTTTTTCTTAGTTCAGAAAGGTCTTTAACTTTTAAACTTTTAATCCCAACTAAAACTATTGCTTTCTGTTTAGCAATTTTATCTCTTAAATCATCCAGTATTTTCTGTTTTTGCTGTTTCGTCAAAGCCATAATAAAAAATCTGTGGTTAATCCACAGACACCAGAGAACAGTTCTCTGTAAGGTTTTTTATCCTCGGCGGGTCTTACCATTGTTTAACCTAGTTAAGCAATGAGCCCGCTGTCTGCGGATGTGGTTTTATATTATACCAATTTAAAGATTTGTCAATACTTCAACTACTTTCATCCCAAAAGCCTCAGCTGCTGTCGGACCGGAAGCGGTAATAACTTTTCCATCGACTACAACTGAAGAATCCTGGTAGGTGGCTCCATTTTCCTCCAAAATTTTAACCGCTGATTTATCTAAAGGACTAGTCCAAACAGTGGCTTTCTTTCCTTCTAACACTCCAGCTTTAGCTAAAATAACTGGGGAAATACAAATTGAACCTAGAATCTTTCCTTGAGAAATGGTTTCTTTTATTAGATTATAAGAAACTCCATTATCTAAATTTTTTAAACAGCCTGGGCCTCCAATAAAAACTACTGCGTCAAAATTAGCCGGATCTACCTCACTAACTACTAAGTCGACTGGAACCTCTCCCCCATCTGCTCCAATTGCTGTGCCTTTTTGATTACTAGCTGTTTTAACTTTAGCTCCAGCAGCTAAAAAAATTTCTTTAGGAATAAAATATTCCTCGTCTCGAAAATCTCTGAAAGCGATTACCATTACTATATTTTTTTCTGCTAAAGCTTTCTCCACGGTTATCTGGGGAACCCCGCCTTCAGTTGGAATCTCTTCTTCTGTCGAAGTCTCAAGCTTCCCAATAGGAGTAGCTATTTCTTCTGGCGGGGTTTCGGTTAATGTAGAAATTGTTTGATAAGCGAAAAATCCAACTACTATTAGTATAACAACTATTCCAACTATAGTCAAAATCTTATTCATATAAATTTATTTAAGATATTTAGCCTTTTTAATATTATGCTCTTTTAGGGTTTTACTGTAATAAGTTTTTCCATCTGGTGTAGAAAGATAATACCAGTAATCGCTACTTTTAGGATATATCGCAGCTTTAATACTTTCAAGACCGGGATTTGAAATCGGTCCTAAGGGAAGCCCATAATATTTATAAGTGTTATAAGGAGAATCAATAAGAGTATCTGCTTTGGAAATTTTGGTAGTTTGCTTTCCGGTGATATAAGAAATGGTGGCATCAACCTGTAAAGGAATGCCGGTTTTTAATCTTTTCCATAAAACCCCAGAGACCAATTCTTTATCCTCTTTTGTTTTAACTTCTTTTTCAATTAAGGAAGCCATTGTAATTATTTCGAAAATTGTTTTTCCTTGTTTTTTAATTTCTGTTCTCAACTCAGGTGTTATTTTTTTGTCAAAATTACTAAGCATTTTTCTAATAACTGTCTCGATATTCGCTTCTTTATTTATTTCGTAAGTATCTGGGAAAAGATAACCTTCTAAACTAATATTTTTGGGTTTTTCTTTTAAAAATTCATAGTCAGAAGAAAAATCTTTTGGCTTTGGTAAATCTCTGACTTTAGAAAAATCCACGGCGGGAAAACCGGCTACTTCCCATAATTCTTCAGCCTGAAACATCCCTTTATTCTCAAAATAAAATCCGATATCTCTTAAATTCCAACCTTCAATTATAGTAATTTTTTCTTTTATTATATCTCCGGTCGTAAATTTATGAACAATTTGAGGAATGTTCATCGAAGGAGACAATAAATAATCTCCAGCTTGAAGTTTTCCAGCTTTCCCCGTAGTTAGAACATAAAATCGGAAAATTGGTGAAAAATTAATTAAACCAGCTTTTTCCAAATTAAGAGCAATTTCTTTCGACCCTTCCCCTTTTTTGATGATAAAAATTACCTCTTTTTCTGAGGTAGTAGATTTGGGTAGGTAAATTACTGAGATTAAAAGTCCAATTATCAAAATCAATGCTAAAAAAACTTTTTTCATTTATTATTGTAATTCTTCCGTTTTCTTTTCAGAAATAGGAACTGTAGATGGAGTTGTTGTAGCAATTCCTTCAAGCGCGGGCTTTCCTTCCTTTAAATTAGTTAAGATTTTTTTAACTTCTTCATTATCGGGATTAAATTTTTGAATTTCTATAAATTGCTCTAAGGCTTTTTCTTTTTCACCTTCTTTGTCGTAAATTAAACCTAAGAAATATCTAGCATTTGAATAATTCTGGTTCAACAATATCGCTCGTTTAAATTCGTTTTTTGCGTTATTGTAATCGCCTTCCCGATAATAGATTACCCCTAACTGAAATGCTAATCCTATATCGAAGGGAGCAATACGTTTGGTTTCTTCGAGTTTAGCGATAACTTCTTTTGTTTTTCCTTGAAGTTGATAAACGACTGCTATCTGATAATGAGCTGGTGCATAATCAGGTTTCAATTCTATTGCTTCTTTAAATTCTTCCAGGGCTTTTTCTAAATACTCATTTTTTTCTTTTTCTTTTCCTTTTAGCTTTGATAGTGTATAAAATTCATTAATATAAACTAAACCTTCCTGAGTGGGAATTTCAGGATTAGTCGGTTGAAGTTCCTTTGCCCTTTCATACGCTTTTATTGCCCAATCCCCTGCTCCAGTAGTAATACCCATCATATCTTTATAAATTTTTCCTCTTACTGTCCAATTCATAAAATTATTTGGATTTAAATCTGTTGCCGCTTTAGCTGTATTTATCGCATTAGCTATTGAAACTTGAATTTTTTGATTAATCTCTTCTGAAGAAAGTTTCTCATTCTTTAGTATCTCATTTATTTTTCCAGAATAAACTTGGGAAAGGTTTCGCCAATAAAAATCTGTTTTGGGGTCAAATTTTGTCGCCGAACGTATCTTTGTGATGGCATCTTCGGTTTTTCCTTCATTTAACTCCAAAAGACCCTGCGAATACTTAGCATTAGCAATATATCTTTGGCTATCTAAGAAGAGAATTCCAATTCCCAAAATGAAAACAATCACTAAAACAAGAGAAACGATTAGTGTTAGAAATGAAGATGGCGCAAGTTCATAGTTTTTTATTTTTTTAGAAACTAATGCAATAAACCCAGCCATTATTACCCACCAAACAAACTCTATTGATAAAGAAAATGAATATAGAAAACTGGCCAAGGTAAAACTTAACCAACTAGTTAGGATACCCAATCCCAAGATGAAATAGGGTTGATTTTCGTCGGTCGTTTTAATAAAAGAATATCCAAAATATCCCATCACAACAAGAATAAATAATAAAGTGATTATTCCTAAAACGCCGTGAGTGGAAAGCACATTTAGTACTTTTGAGGCTGAATTCTGAAAATTAATGTTCCAAAAATTAGTTTGATTTAAACTTTGAGATTTAAAACGAGCATAATCATAGATAAATGTTCCTGGGCCTGAACCAAAAAATGGGCTTTCCCTTAAAACTTCTTTTGATATTTTAAAACTAGCGGTCTGAGAAGGCGCAATCTCCATAGGAACATTTGGAAGATTGGGAATGGTTATTCTAAATACGCCAAAAATTACTGCTAAAGTTAAAATTAAAATTGGTAATAATATCCAACGAGTTTCCGATGTTTTTCTGTAGGTAAAGAAGGCAAAGAGTAAAATCATACTAAAAATAACTATCCACCAACTTACTTTAAAATTTAGTAATATTAAACCAAAAAGAGCAATAATTACTCCTAATCCAAAGATAAATCTTAAAAATCTTTTAAGTAGAACAACTAAAACTACTAAAAGAGGCAAAATTCCTGCTAAAAAAATACTTAAACTATTAGGAGTTGAAATAGTATTAAAAGAAGTGCTTTGAGTAAAATTAAAAGGAAACAGAAATTTTCCGAATAATTGCGAAATTCCATATAAAGAAACCAGAATGGAAGAAAATCCTAAAATGATAAATAGTTTTAAAATTTCATTCTTTTTCTGAAAAACATTAATTATAAGGAAAAATAATATGACTAATCCTAATAAACTTAAAAAACTTTCGCTAATTTGAAGAGGCCATCCCCAAAAACTTCCGTAACTCCAAAGAGAAAAAATGGTACTTAATCCTGCCGCAGCTAAGAAACTTAATACCGGAATTGATAGAAAATGAAAATTAAATTCCAATCTTCTCGTTAGAAGTATTTTTATTATTAAGCAAGCTGAAGAAATAAAAACTAAAAAAACAAGCAAGGCCTGCTTGTTGAAATCAAGAACGTTGGTTGTCCAAGGTAAAAAGAAAATCGGTAATAAAAATATCAGAAGATAAATACTAAATTTTGAAATCTTTTCATAAATTTGTCCGGAAGAATTGGAAACTAAAGTTTGGGTTTGTTCCTGCATATATTTTATATTATCAGATTATAAACTAAATTCCAGATTAATTTCCAGTGACGCTCTCCTCGCTACTAGTAGCTACTTCCTCAGTCGAAGTTGCAACCGACTCGGTAGTTGTCGAAACTTCTGTAGTTGTTGATTCAAGAGAAGTCGAATTGGTAGCAGTAGCATCAGTGGTAGTGGCATCATTTACTATTACTATAGTTTCAGTGGTTGTTGATTCAGTTGTTGCTGCTTCAGTTGTTGTAGCTTCGGTAGGACTTTCAACAATCGTCCAAGAATAACTGGCGGGAGTGGAATCTTGATTACCGTAGGCGTCAATAGAAAAAACCTGAAATTGATATTCTCCTGGTATTAATTCAGAATAAATCATTGGAGAAGTACAAGTTGCCCAATCTTCCTGATTAAGTTTGCATCTAAAAGTAGCGTAAGGATCAGTAGAACCAAAAGTAAAGTAAGCTTCGTTTGCTGTTGTTTCAGGTGCTGGATGAGAATCGATAGTAGTTTCTGGTTCAAGGATTGAAGTTTCTGTAGAAGTGCTGTCTGGAAAATCATTGATTGGAATTGAACCCGTATCTTCTTGACTAGCAAGACTTTCAGTTTTACTTAGTGTTTCTTCAACTGATTTGATATCTGTTAATCTGGCTGTGACTATCCAATCAAATTCTGCCCCGGGGTCTTGAGAATTAATTTCTTTGACAGTAAATCCATAAATATTCTTCTCAGCTACATAGAGATTGCCGTTAATGTAAGATGTCGGAGTAACCACAACTCGGATTGGTGTGCTGGTTGAAATTATAGCACTGAAAAAGGGATGAAAAGCAATTTTTGCTTGCACTTTTGAAGTAGAAGTTGAAATTAACTGCAATTTGCCACTACCTGAAAGCATTATTTCTTTCCGTGGGGAGATAATACTATATGTAACCAGAGACAAACTTTCTGAATCTTCACTTGCAACCTCAAGTTGAGAATCTTCAGCTAGAGCCGCATTTTCAATTGTAATCGTCCTTCCTTGGACAACCGTTTTTGCCACCTTAACAATTCCTTTGAAAACCCCATGAGTAACTACATCATTTTTCACTTCCAAAATTCCATTAACAATCATTTTTGATATCCCTGTTATTTTATTCCAGACGATTTCTAAAAGTCCAGAAAATAAACTATCTTTTACTTCATCTGTCGAAGAAGAGGTGCTGGTAGATAAAGAATTATTAAGAAAACCAAACTCATCGATAGCGCCTATCCACCAGTGAGGATTAATAAAGACCATTATTTCTCCTACCTCTTTCTCTGTGGTATTTTGACATTCTTTAACTTTATCTGTTGTGATAGCAATGCTATCTGTGGAAGTCGAAATGGCATCTATTGTTGAAGTAGCAACTGTTGAGGTAGTTACCTCATCAGTAGTGGTTGGACAATTATTGACATCTTCAAACGGTTCAAGAGCAATCCCAATGACTCTTCCTGGCTTAGTGGCTTTCATCGCCACCCCGGGAAGATGAGAAGAAGTTAAATAATCTCCTATTTTAATTGGACCATTTTCGGTGGACACCTTTACTGGCACTCGACCAACTAAAGCTACAAGTCTAGTTGAGGTAACTGTTGGGTTTTCCCAATTTTGTAAGGCAATGCCTGGTTTTGTTGAGACAACACCAATTAAATTTGAATCGTAAGGTTTGCTTGTCTTTTCCAAAACCCAGCCGGTGGAACTTGAATTCAAATTATGAACACTTTCAAGAAATTTTAAAACCTCTTTATTAGTGGATTGAGTTATTGCTACTATATCACCAGCTTCGATTGTTTCATCTATTACTGGATATTCTTCAGCAATATCAAAACTCTGAATAGTAGTATTTTTTCCATAATAAGTATTAGCATAAATTGTATTCCAATATTGAGAACTAATTCCTATTGAACCGCTATCGCTTGTATCCGGAAGTATGTCGTTACTATAAATAACATCTCCTGTATTTTCAACAATTAATGCTTTATTCAAACTTGTGGTTTCTTCTACTTCCCCCACTCTTCCCACATAATAATTAGAATCTCCCTCATAATAGTTGAAAAGTCTAGAAGAAGAAAGAGCAGAAACGCTGGGATTATAGGAAAGACCACTACGAACAGTAGTTTCTGAACCAAAAGTAATAGCTGTTCCAGAAATAGTTCCAATTATGTTTTTCATATAGTTAGAAGAATTAGTAAAACCAATCACAATTGAGCTTGAGCTTAAAGCATCAACAGCTGTACCGTTAACACCAGAACTAAAAACATATTCACTACCAAAAGTAATATTAGTACCAGAAACTGTTCCAACAACAGCAGAACCAGCATTGCTGTCTCCAACATCTTTATAAGATATAGCGAAGGCAGAAGAGCTTAGGTTGGCAACAGAAATATATTCAGTCTGAGCAGAATTAAAGGTTTGTTCGGTACCAAAATTAAGAGTTGTACCAGACACATCAGCAATAATTGCCTGTCCTAAAGAAGTTCCTTCTTCATAAGCAA
>CAZVTU010000016.1:0-12145 GCA_964630295.1 uncultured Candidatus Saccharibacteria bacterium | reverse complement strand
TCTTATTTGCCAACCAAAATATAGAGGTAAAACCAAACCTCTTTTTTTTCTTGTTTTTTTATCTAATCTTTTGAATAGCAAACCTAAACTTTGAGCCTGAACAAAATCATCTACCCACTGGCGAGTGGTAAACCACTCTACTCCAATTTTCACTGCCTTTAATTTTCCTTGCCGAGCAAGTTTATTCAAATAACTCTTTGAGCAAGGTTTTTTCTTTTTAGCTAAAATTTCTGCCGTTTTTTTGAGCGAAATATACTTCATTTCTTCTATCTTTCTTTTCAGTTTCTATTAAATTATTTTATCATTAAACCAAACTCAAAAAAAACCTCCAATTAAGGAAATTAAAAGGAAAGAGGAAATTTAGAGGAAATTTAGAAATAATTATTTAATCACTCCCTCCTCTTCATTTACTGTTGTGTCATCGGGTAAAGTGGTGTTAATGGCTGGGCTAGTAGCTTCAAGAATTTCTTTGGTCCACTGGTCTTCACCAGTTATCTTAACAGGACCAATAATTTCTGGAGTTTGACCTTTCTGTTCCGCTGTTGGGGTAAAAGAAATTTGAAAAGAAATATTGGGAGCAGGATTTAAAATTCCTTGAGCCACCATTAATTCTCCAACATTCCAGACTAATTCTCTCGAATTTGAATCAAAAGTAAATTTGTCGGTTTCCTCTTCGGGGAAAATTTTCCCGGTCAGTTTAACATTCGGAGGTAGAGTGGCTTTCACTTTAACATTTCTCATCTCATTGTAATAATTTTTAACCTGCCACATTATTGTATAAGTAGTGGATTCACCTACTTTCGGTGGCAAAGGACCCGAATTTCCAAAAATTTCATCTTGGTAAAAACCACGCTGACTGATTTCTAATTTTGAATTGACTTTATTGATAAATTCTTCTTTCACTTGACTTAGATAGATTTTAGTTTTTATAGTGGGATTTTTATCTGATAGATCTTTAATTTCCCACTCCTCTTTCAAATCTATCCAGAATTCAACTTTTCCCTCTTCTCGAGGAGATAAAAGCTGAAGATCGCCCACTCTTCGCCAATCCCACAATATTGAATTATCGCCTGGTTCAAAATCTCCTTCGGGAGCTTTAATTGTTTTAAAATCAAAAGCTGAACCAGTTAAAGTCACTAATAAAGTCATATCTGTTAAAATTTCTTCTCCAATGTTTTGAAAAAAAATCTCATAATGTAATTTATCTCCAGGATTGACAACTAATTCTGGGTTTCCGTTAATTAACTGAGTGATATGTAAGGCAGGCTTAATAATGGTTATTCCTCGAGCTGCCTCTTTCAGTAAAATAAATTCTCCATCTTGCCAACTGCCAATTTGGGCTCGGAAAATTTTTTCCTCACCAACCTCTCCTCTTATTTTTCCTGAAACTTCGATTCTTCCCCCTTCAGCTTTATTTAAAAGACCGATATCCCAATTGGTTTTATCTAATGACTGGGGGGTAGATTCAATAAACTCAAAACCAGAAGGATATTCTACACTTATTCCTAAACTAGGGAGAGGATAATCTATATTTGAAAAATAATTTAATCTAAACCTCAACGTTTTTCCGGAAGCTACTTTAGAAGGTAGGTCGAAGTCAAATGTTAAAGGAACTTTTTCAATTATAGTAGTAAAAGTAGTAGCAGATTCATATCGTGCTTTCAAATTTTTAGGTCGATAACTTAAAGTGGCTCGAGCTTCTTTAGCTTCTCCTTGCTTACCCAGAAGTCTTGCCTTGAACCGGAAAGTTTTTTCTTCGCCTGGATAAATAGCTCCTCCCAATTCATCTGATTTTTTAATAATTCGCAGTGAAATTCCCTCCTCCAATACAGAATGTTCTGGGTATTCAAAAATTAGCTCTGGTTCTTCTAAACGAGTATTACCATTGTTTTTATATTTAACAATGTATTCGAACTCTTGCAGAAGATCAACTTTCTCTGGACCTAAAATTTCTAACTTTAAAACTTCTTTTGAATAGATATTTTTCTGGTAATAATAAAAACCAGCAATTCCCGATATTACCGCTAAAATAATAATAAAGAGAGTAATTTTTCGCATAAGCTATTTTATTTATCCTATCAAATTATCCAACTTGTCTCAAAGTTTCTAAGAGATAAAGGTTGGATATCTCGGCTAGTTGATTTAATTCTTCTTTATCAATTTTTAATCTTTTTAAGGTTGGCCAGTCTCTTTCAAGAATAATTCTTAATATCTTTACTGTCTCTGCTTTAATTTTCTTTGTTGTTCCTTTTCTGGTTAATTTTCTACAGCGAACACAAATGAGCCCCCCTTCTTTTAAATTAAAGAAAATGTTTTCTGGTGTTAGCTTTTTTTGACAGAGAGAGCAATAATAGAGTTCGGGTTGATAACCTAAAATCGAAAGAAGATTCCAGAGAAAATAATGATATACAATTCTTATCTTCCAATTTTTAATTTCTAATGAATTTAATCTATTAAAAACTTCGTTCAGAAGTTGCCAAATTTTTTTATCGGGTTCTTGTCCTCGGACAAGTTTATCTAAAACTTCTGAAACCCGATAAGCTATTTTTAATCGCTTTAAATCACTTCTTAAATTTTTAAAATTATTAATTAAAATTGTGTCAGTTAAGGTCTTGTGTGTTTTCCCTTGAATAAATTCAATTTCTGATAAGTAAAATAATTCTAGGCCTGCTCTTAATTTTGATGTGATCTTTCTTTCTGCTTTAGCTAATAATTCTAATTTTCCAAAATCTTTAGTAAAAATAGTAAAAATTCTATCTGCTTCCCCTCGGTCAACTTTTTTAAAAATAAAACCTTGAGTTCGATAATGCGTAAACATTTAAAATTTATTTCCTTAAAATTCCTTTATCGATCAATCTTTTTGCCTCTTCTCTTTCTTTCTCAGACATATTTCTGAATTTACCCCATTTTCCTAAATCTAACTGTCTTCTTATTTCTCGAAGATCGGACTTTTTAATATAACTGCCAGATCCCTTAAATATTTTTTCTCCTAAATTCCTTATTTTTTCTTCACCTAAACCAGTAGTTGAAAAAAGTTTTGGATCCCTTAGTTTATATTTAAAAGTTCCTGCTTCTAAATATTCTTTTCCTCCAAATATCGAGGTATCCCTTTTTTCTTTTTCCCCGGTTAATTCTGGTTTGTCAGAACGAGGAGTCTTGGCTGGAGAAATCCTCCCTTGACTTAAAGCTTGTTTTTTCTCCGAAATTCCCATATTTTAAATTTTTTTAATTGCTAACCAGAGTTTTTGCTGGTCGACTATCATTTCTCTTTCAACATTGAAAACCTCTTTTGGTTTTTCTCCTAACATTAAATTTTTAACTTTAGCTTCCTTTAAAATAAAAATTTTATTTTTGTTTAAAATTTTATTTAATTCAGGAGTTCCAAAATAGCGAACTTGAATTTTATCTTTCGGTTTTAATCTTGCTTTCTTCCTCATTTCTTGAATATTTCTAATTACTTCCCTGATTATTCCTTCTTCTTTAAGTTCAGGAGTGATTTTAGTGTCTAACTTCAAACTTTTACCAAAAGTTATTTTCTTTACATTAACCTCCTCTTTGATTAACTCCAATAACTCTTTCTCTTTTCGTAATTCGTAATTCGTAATTCGTAATTCACTTAAAGGTTGCCTCACTTTTATTCCAGTTTTTGCCCTTTCAGCTAAAGCTAAAGTGACAATTTCTCTAACTTTATTCATTTTTCCTTCGAGTTTATTATTAATTAATTTTTTATCTGCTTTTGGCCAATTTTCCAGATGAACGCTTTCAGAAAAATTTAAACCTTGGTAAATTTTTTCACTTAGGAAAGGAACAAATGGTGCCGTAAGTTTGCTCAAGGTTAAAAGTATTAAGTTTAAAGTATTTAAGGCTGTCTCTGCTTCGGTTTTTGTTTTTGGTTTTTGAAATCTTTTTCTTGATCTCCGGATATACCATTGAGATAAATCTTCAATTACAAAATTTTCAATCCATCTCGCTGCTCCGGTAACATCGTATTTATCCATTCTCTGAGTAACATCTTGGATAAGATTATTAAGTTTCGAGAGTATCCATCTATCCAATGTGTTTTTGGAATTTGGAATTTGGAATTTGGAATTTTTCTGGCAGTATGTTTCAAAAAAGATAAAACTATTCCAAAAAGTAAGAATAAACTTTTTCAAAGTTTGCTCAACATCTTTTTCTGAAAAAAGTTTGGCATCTCCTGGCTGGTTTATTGTGTAAAAATACCAGCGGGTAGCATCAGCTCCATATTTTTCAATAATTGAATCTGGCTCAACCACATTACCTTTAGATTTTGACATTTTTTCTCCTTTTTCATCTAACACATGACCTAAAGAAATAACATTCTTGAAAGCCAAACCTCTTCCCAATAGGTTAGAAACTGCATGGAGAGTATAAAACCATCCCCGAGTTTGATCAATGGCTTCGGATATATAATCTGCTGGGAATTGGATTTTTTTATCGATTAATTCTTTATTTTCAAAAGGATAGTGATATTGAGAAAAAGGCATACTTCCTGAGTCGAACCAACAATCGATAACTTCGGGAGTTCTTTCCATTAAATTTCTGCATTTTTTACAGAAAAATTTTACTTTATCAATATAAGGTCGGTGAAAATCAAATTCCATTTTTTCATTAAGAGGGAGGTTTTTAAATTCAATTTTTCGCCATTTCCCAGTTTTAATTTTTCCTTCTTTAATCTGTCGTCTTTGTTCTAAGATTTTTTTAACAGACCAGCCTTTTAAAATACCTTCTAAGATTGTTAATGGAAGTTCGTGAGAAACAATTAAAATGTTTTTATTCTTATAATTTTTATTAACTTCTTTTAGGAAATCGCACATTCTTCTTCCAATTTCCAACAAACTTTCCCCTTGAGGCAGTTTTGTTGAAATAATATTACCCTTCTTTGCTAAATATTCCCAAATTAATTTTGGGTCTTTTCCATTAAATATTCCAACATTGTACTCTCTCAGTCTTTTATCAAAAATAACTTTAACTCCAGTTTCTTTAGACACAATCGTTGCTGTCTGTCTTGCCCTTAAAAGATCGGAGCTAAAAATCATATCAATCTTTTTTCTTTTTAATTCTTTAGCCGCTCTCAAAACCTCTCTTTCTCCTTTCTTAGTAAGAGGACAACGAATTTTCTCTGGCCAACTCATTGCTAATTTCTTTATTTGCCTTAAAGAATGACCATGGCGGAGAAAATAAAAATTATTTTCTGAAAATCTTTGAGATAATAAATCTTTCTTTGAACCAATTATCTCAATACTCTTACATTTTGGACACTGCCAAATAGGTAAGGGTGTTCCCCAATATCTTTCTCTAGAAAAAGCCCAATCTTTAATTTCTTTCAACCATTCACCGAATCTCCCTTTCTTTAAATGGGGTGGTGTCCAATTAATCTTTTGGTTCTCTTCTATTAAATTTTTCTTAATTTTTTTGACATTAATGAACCAACTTTGCTTAGCGTAATAAAGTAAAGGGGAATTACACCGCCAACAGAAAGGATAGTCGTGTTCATACAATTCTTCTTTAAAAAGTAAATTTCTTTTTTTTAAATCTTCTATTATTAAAGGATCAGCTTTTTTAACAAAAATTCCTCGCCAGGGCTTAACTTTAGGTATGAAACAACCAGATTCATCGACTGTCATTAAAATTGGTAAATTCCTTTCTTCTCCCAGCTCCATATCTTCCTCTCCAAAAGCTGGAGCAATATGGACGAGACCAGTACCTTCCTCAAGAGAGACAAAATCAGCCGATACAACCATCCAGGCTTTTTTATCGGGTTCAGTAAATTTGTATAATGGTTCGTATTCTAAACCCACCAACTCTTTACCTTTTACTTCTCCCACAATTTTGTATCCTTTTTCTAAAACCTTTAACCTTTCTTTAGCTAAAATAAAAATTTCATCTCCAACTTTTACTTTAGCGTAAGTAAATCCCGGATTAACTGCTATTGCTACATTTCCCGGTAAGGTCCAGGGGGTGGTAGTCCAGACAAGAAGCTTTAAGTTTTTAGTTGTAGTTTTGACTTTTGACTTTTGATTTTTGACTTTAAATTTCACATATATTGCCGGTTCTTTTATCTTTTTATATCCCAAAGCAACTTCATGGCTTGATAAGCTTGTTCCACATCTTGGGCAATAAGGAACAACTTTATATCCCTGATACATTAATCCTTTTTTATAGATTTCTTTTAATATCCACCAAACACTTTCGATGTAATTTGGCTCATAAGTTATGTAAGGATTTTCCATATCTAACCAGAAAGCAATTCTCTCAGTTAATTTTTCCCAATCTTTTTTGTATTCCCAGACTGATTTTTTACAAAGTTTATTGAAACGAGCTATACCGTATTTTTCAATTTCTTTTTTGCTCTTTAATCCCAATTTTTTCTCAATTTCTAATTCCACTGGTAAGCCGTGGGTATCCCAGCCTGCTTTTCTTAAAACTCTGAATCCTTGCATGGTCTTATAACGACAAATGATATCTTTATAAACTCTACTCAAAACATGATGAATGCCGGGTTTAGCATTAGCAGTTGGGGGACCTTCATAAAAAACAAAATTTGGCGCATTTTTGCGTCTGAGAATACTTTTTTCAAAAATTTTATTTTCTTTCCAAAATTTTAGAATTTTCTTTTCTAATTTAGGAAAATTTATCTCCATATTACATTTTTTCTGGAGCAGATATTCCCATTAAATCTAAAACATTTTTTAACACAGTTTTAGTTGCCAACACTAAAGAAAGACGAGCTTTGGTTAAATCTTTATCATCAGAAAGAACTTTACAGTCTCGATAAAATTGATGAAAAACAGTTGCGAGATCTGTAGCATATTGGGGCAATCTTTGAACTTGGTAATCTTCGGCAATGTCTTCGATAATTTCTGGTAATCGAATTAACTGCTTAATAAGGGCTAATTCACTTGGGTGATTTAATAATTTTAAATTTTGGTTTGTAATTTTGACTTTTGACTTTTGACTTTTGACTTTTCTGAGGATGCTGCAAATTCTAGCATGGGCATATTGGATGTAATATACAGGGTTTTTTTCCGATTGTTCTTTAGCTAAATCTAAATCAAAAATTAAATGATTTCCATAGTTCCTTGTTAAGAAGAAAAACCTGCTTATATCCACACCAACCTCATCAATCAATTCATCAATTGTTATATAAATTCCCGTTCTCTTGGACATCCGCAGTTCCCTTCCTTTCTCTCGGAGTTTAACTAATTGATAAATAATCGGTTTAACTCTTTCTGCCTTAAACCCAAGGGATATTGCTCCCGCTTTTAAGCGGGGAGCATATCCATGATGCTCTGCTCCTAAAAACATTATTAAATAACTAAACCCCCTTCTAAATTTATTTCTTAGGTAAGCAATATCTGATAGAAAATAAGTTTCTTTTTCACCAGTTTTTAATAAAACTCTATCTTTATCATCACCAAATTTAGTTGATTTAAACCAAATGGCTCCTTCTTTTTCGTAAATTAACTTCTTTCTCTTTAAAAAATTCAAAATCTTATCAATTTCTTTTTTCTTATACAAATCACTTTCAAAAAACCACTTATCATATTTTATCCCCATCCTTTCTGTAGTTTGTTTTATCTTCTTTATAATAAAATTTACTGCCCGCTTAACGTCTTTTATCCCTTTTTTCTTTAATTCATCAATGTATGGATTTTTATAAGAGGGCTCTTTCCCTTCTAAAGAATTTTTTAATATTTCAATTTGTCTTCCTTTGTCATTAATATAATACTCTCGGAATGGTTTATATCCTGCTTTCTCTAAGACATTAGATAAGACATCTCCACAGAAACCTCCTCGGGCATTTCCTACATGAAGGGGACCGGTAGGATTAGCAGAAATAAATTCAACATTTATTTTTTTCTTTTTCCCGATTTTTAAAGAACCATATTTTTCTTTTTTTCTTAGAATTTCTTTAACTTGTTTTTGTAAATATTCTTTTGAAAGAAAAAAATTAATAAATCCATTTCTTACTTCCACCTTTTCTAAAATGGGTGATTTTATCGCTTCGGTAATCTGCTGAGGATTTTTTTTGAGCAACATTGCTGCATTGGTAGCATAGTCACCGAAAGATAATTCTGCTGGCTGTTCCACCTCGATATCGATCTTTTTTTTGTAGAGATTTTCTAAAGCTTTCTCAATTATTTTTTCAATTTCTCTTCTAACCATGTATTTCTAATTTTAACTCTTTTTGCTTAAAATTTAAAGGGTTTGATGTTAAAATTAACCTATGAAAGTACTTGCAGAAAATCGAAAAGCCTATTTTAGATACCAAATCTTAGAAAAATTTGAGGCAGGAATTTCTTTAATTGGTCAGGAAGTGAAATCAATAAAATCAGGAAGAATTAATCTGGCTGGCTCCTACGTTGTTTTAAAAGGAGAAGAGGTCTTTTTGGTCGGAGCAAAAATTCCTGCCTATCAACCGAAAAATGCTCCTCCAGATTATAATCCAGAACGCTCCCGAAAGCTCCTTTTAACGAAATCAGAAATTAAATTTTTAGTTGGTAAGGCAAAAGAAAAGGGGTTGACTTTAATACCCTTAAAGGTATATACTAAGAGAGGAAAAATTAAGCTCGAATTCGGAATTGCTAAGGGGAGGAAAAAGGCGGATAAAAGAGAGGTAATAAAAAAACGTGAAACAGAAAGAGAAATCCGAAGAGCATTAAGGGGATGAAAGGAATCGACAGAAATTTTTACCAAAATAGGCAGATGGAGTTTGTTAGAATCTCCTTAAACTTCTAACAAAAGAATAAGTGCCAACTTATTCAAGAAACCCGCATTAGCATACGCCTAATGCCATTCGGTCTGCTGATTCTCGCTAAGCAAAACCGAGTGTCAAAATTTAGCGAGATTAGATAGTTCATTTCGTCTCGAAAACTATCGAATTAGATAGAGACTAGTGATACCAGAATTTTGTCTGTTTTTTATCTGGTATTTCAAAAATCAAAACAGACTAAATCTGTAGAAATATTTTGGTAAAGTTTCTGGATGAGGGTTCAAATCCCTCCGTCTCCACAATAATTTGATAAAAAAACTATTGGTCAACAATCAAATAAGGGCTGAAGAGGTTAGATTAATCGATGAAACTGGAAAACAATTGGGTATTCTTCCTATAGAGGAAGCGCTCCGAATTGCTCGGGAGCGCAATTTAGATTTAATTCAGGTTACTGAAAAAGTTGAGCCTCCAGTTTGTAAATTAGGAGATTACGGAAAATATCTTTACCGAGAAGAAAAAAAAGAAAAAGCTGCCCGAAAACACCGAGGAGGGGAACTTAAAGGAATTAGGCTGACTTTCAATATTTCTCAGCATGATTTAGAAACAAAAGCAAACTTGGCAGGAAAATTTTTAAATAAGGGAGACAAAATTAGAATAGAAATGCCTCTACGGGGAAGAGAGAAAGCATTACAGGATTTTGCTAAAGAAAAATTTGAGAAGTTTGTGGAGATTTTAAAAACCACTACCCCTCTGAAAATTGAAAGAGAATTAAAACGAGAACCAAGAGGTTTTACAATGATCATCTCCAAAAAACAATAAAAAAATATGTCATTAAAAACCAGAAAATCAATTTTAAAACGTTTCAAGATAACTAAAACCGGGAAAATTCTGAGAAGACCTACCGGCCTTGATCATTATCGGGCAAAAAAATCAGGTAAGGAAAAGAGAAAAAGTCGAAAATGGATAAAAATTTCTAAGTCAGAAGTTAAAAGAATCAAAAAATTATTACCTAACTTATGATTAGGATAAAACGTGGGAAAATTGCTCATAAAAGAAGGAAACATCTATTAAAATATACCAAAGGTTTTCGTTGGGGAAGAAAATCTAAATTTAGATTAGCAAAACAAGCTTTACAAAAAGCTTGGTCTTACGCTTATAGGGACAGGAAAGTTAAAAAAAGAGAAGCAAGATCGCTTTGGCAAATTCAAATAAATTCTGCCTGTCGGAAAGAAGGAATTTCTTATAATAAATTTATTGCTGGCTTAAAGAAGGCTAAAATAGAATTAGACAGAAAAATTTTAGCTGAAATAACTCAAAATTATCCTCAAATTTTCAAAAAAATAGTTGAGAAAGTAAAAGAGTAAAAATGTTTTGGAAAAAGTTAAGCCACCTCTCTCGAGGTGGCTTTTTGGTTTGTGGGGTTTTAATCGGAAGCTGGTAAATCGCAATCAACACAAAGGGTTTCAAGAGGAAGTCCAATCGCTTCAGCTAAGTCTGCAACTGTGGGATGTTCCAAACTGTCAACCCCTAGAAACTCTGCCCTTTCTCCCTTTGAGGGAATCTGGGAAGCTAGTAGCTCTCCTTTCTGAACTGTTTTCCCCCAAGGACAATAAGAATGGGATTCTGGATTAGCAATTCTAAGATGGTTTTTCTTAATCCCTAACGAGTTAAGTTTGGGGATTAGATCCTTTCTAATCTGGGTTCCTCTCCGAATTGAATCATCGCATATCACTGCTACTTTACCTGTATAGTCCTCACCGCTTTTTAGCTGTTTAATACGAGCTTCTACTTCTCTTTCTGCTTGAGTTAATTTGGGGTAGCTTCTGCCAGCATATTGATACTTAAGGAGAGGCTCGTCGTATTCGGGTATCCTTTTTATTCTTTCTTCGTTTATTTGCCGGCAAAACTCTTGGTAATAACCTATAGCCGGAAACCTACCCGAGTGAGCAATTGGCATTACTAAGTCTGGGATAAACCCCCTCTCAATATCTCGTCGGGCTAACAGTGCTCCTAACCTTTTCCTAACAAGAGACCCGGCGATACCTCTAAATATAGCATTAGGAAAATTAGTATATACCCAAACAAAGCTACAGATTTGAATCCGGTCACTTGCCATTTTATCTTTTGTCTCTGCCTGACCGTTTTTTAGAAGCACAATTTCTCCTGGTTCTAGGTCTCGGCAGTACTTAAACCTAAAGTTGTCAAAACCACAAGGATCAGTAGTAACTGCCACTGCTCCTTCTTTTTCTCCTAAAACTAATGGCCAGTGGCCATCAGGAGAACAGACCGCGTAAATTCCTTCGGGAGAGAGAATTAAAAGAGAATAAGCTCCCTCAATCGCTCTGGTCATTCTTTTTATGCCATCTACCCTATCTTCTCCGCGTTGAGCAATAAGTTTGAGAATTACCTCAATATCTTTTCCTCCCCAAACAAAAGAATGGCCTGAATTTTTAAGTTCGCTTACTAATTCTTCTCGGTTGATAAGATTACCAGAAAAACAGGCAGCAGCTTCTCCAAACTTTGAATCTTCTGAAATTGGCTCTCTGCTATCTCCACAATAACCAATTCCTTCCGTTCCTTCTAGACCAGCGATATCTTCGCTAAAGGTAGGCCTGAAGAGCCCACGGTGAGTACGAAGCTTAATTCGCTCTCCATCATAAGTAGCTAATCCCGCATAATCCTCGCCTAAATGCTGCTGGTAAAAGGTTTCCCAGAACAAGTCTTCCAAGAAGTTATCCTTGTATTTTTGGGGATTAATACTCAGAGCAAAAAATCCTGGCATCTTAAACCTCCTTTACTGAATTATTGAGTTGTTAAATAACAACCCTCCCATTTTTTATTACCACTCCTTCTTTTCTGAGTAAAGAGATTTTTCTTTTGGTTCCATATTTATAACCTCCGATTTCTCCGTTTGATTTTATTATCCGATGACAGGGAATGGTTTTAGGATTAGGATTTTTATTAAGAATATTACCAACAGCTCGCCAAGCTCGGGGATTACCGACTAATTCCGCGATTTTTTTATAGCTTATTACTTTTCCCTTAGGAATTTTTTTAACTACTTGAAAAACCTTCTTTCGAAGAGATTTCATAGTTAAACTAATTCTTTAAAAAGCTTTAAATAATCTCTCAAAAGTCTGGGCATTAGAAATTTTTCTCTAACCGTTTCTCTTGCTGCTCTTCCTAATTTTTCTCTCAATCGAGGATTTTCAATTAATTGAACTATTCTTTTGGCAGCTTCCTTTGGGCTAGAAACTAAAAATCCATTTTTACCATCTTTTATTTGAAGCTTTATTCCTCCAACATTCCCCCCAATTACTGCTTTTCCTTTCCACATTGCTTCAGCAATTGACATTCCAAAACCTTCTCGAATTGATTTTTGTAAAATTACATCTGAAGCCACCTGAAGAG